>JAEEIO010000042.1 GCA_016281405.1 Clostridiales bacterium
GGAGAACTGACTGCCGGCGCTGTCCGGCGCGGACGCTCTCGCCATGCTGAGCACCCCTCTTTTATGCTTTACGGGGTTGTTTACGCCGTTCGACTTAAACTCGCCTTTTATGCAGTAGCCGGGGCCGCTCATTCCCGTTCCCTCGGGACAGCCGCCCTGGATCATAAAGCCGCTTATGCAGCGGTGGAAGATAAGCCCGTCGTAATAACCGAGGTTTGCGAGCAACGCGAAGTTGGCGACGCTCTGCGGGGCGGTCTCGGGGTAAAGCTCACCCGAGATCTCGCCCTTTTCCGTAACTATCGTAAACTTCATTTCTTTTCGCAGGAAAGGAACTTATAGACGAGCGCCGCAAGTACGCCGCCGACCAGGGGCGCGACTATGAACACCCAAACGCTCGAAAGGTATCCGCCGCCGACGAAGAGGGCGGGGCCGAAGGACCTTGCGGGGTTTACGGACGTGCCGGTGAAAGCTATGCCGAGGATATGAACGAGCGTCAGCGAGAGGCCGATAACAAGGCCGGCTACCGCCGAGTTGCCCTCCTTCGAGGTAACGCCCAGAATGGCTATTACGAAAACGAAGGTGAGGATGGCTTCGATAATGAGGGATTTTACGACGTCGCCGCCTACGCCTTCTACAGCGCCGATAAGCGCGTTCGCACCGAGTTTGCTCTCTTTTCCGACGAAGGCCATAAGCGCCGCCGCGCCGGCAATGGCGCCCGCGAACTGGGCTATTACGTAGCCGACGAAATCCTTAAATGACATTTTGCCGGAGACGAGCATGGCTATCGACACCGCGGGGTTTATGTGACAGCCGGAGATGTTGCCTATCGAATACGCCATAGCGACTATGACGAGACCGAAGGCGAGCGCCGTGATAAGATATCCGGCGTAGTTGTCTGTCGAGCACTGCGAAACGACCGCCGCGCCGCAGGCGAAGAAAACGAGAACGAACGTGCCGATACATTCGGCGAGATACTTTTTGAAAGCTTTCATAAAAGCTACCTCCTTTTTATGCTTTTATTTTACCACGCTTTTCCGTTTTATTCAAGATTTTTGTGCCGCTTGAGGCTTCAAAATCGCGCAATACAGCCCCGAACCTGTTTCTCATGAAAATAAGCGCCGAAAGATTGATAATGGCGGGAAAAACCGCCGAAAGGTCTGCAAGAGCCCACAAAAGGCGCGAGCCGCCGCCGCTTTTCTGCACGAAAAGGGTGACGAGCACGCCGAAAAGAGGCGACAGGAGCGTCACCGCCTCCATGGCTCTTTTCCTCGCCTTTTCGCTTTTGAAGGCGTGATATATAAGCGTCGCGTAATAGGCGTACCACGAAAGGGCGCTTGAAAGCCCGAAGGCGAAGACCGACAGGGAAACGCATATCTTCGCCGCCGGCCCGAGGGCGCTCTCTATCGCGAAAAGCGCGAGCGGAGCCCCCGAAAGTCCGCTTTCATACGCGCCCGTGCATACGACCAAAAGCCCCGTCGCCATACAGACGACCGCCGTGTCGACGAACACCTCGAGCTCGCCCATAAGCCCCTGCTTTACCGGGTGGCTCACCTCCGCCGCGGCGTGCGCCATGGGCGACGTGCCCCACCCCGCCTCGTTTGAGTAGACCGACCGCGCAAGCCCAGTTCTCAGCGCGGCGCCGGCGCACCCTCCCGCGATCGGACGAAAGTCAAACGCGTCCTTTATGATGAGCTTTAAGGATGGGATGATATTCCCCGCGTTTTTAACAAGCACCGTCCCGACGCACCCGACGTAAAAAAGGCACATGAGCGGCACGAGATAAAGCGAGGCGCGCCCTATCGCCGAAAGGCCGCCCGCGACGGTGATATAGGTAAGCGCCGCGAGAAGAAGGGAGGGGATCATCACGGGGACCGAAAAGGCGTGGGACACCGCCTCCGAAACAGCGCAGTTCTGCACGTTGAGAAAAAGACTTAGCATTATGCCCGCGCCGAACGTTATCGCCGCGGCCCGCCCCTTCGCGCCGAAAAAGCTTTCCATATAATACGTGGGGCCGCCCCACGTTCTGCCGCCGCGTTTCACCTTGTAAAAGGAGGCGAGGGTCACCTCGGCGACCTTAATTATCATGCCGAAAAAGGACGCCGCGAGCATCCAGAAAAGCGCGCCGGGGCCTCCCGTGACGACTGCCGTCGAAACGCCCGATATGTTCGCGACCCCCACCGACCCTCCTATCGCGACGCAGGCGGCACGAAAGCTCGAGCCATCCCTGCCCTTTCCCTTTGAAAAGGGAGATAAAAGCGCCGCCGGAAGAGCGCGAAGCTGGAAAAAACGGCTTTTGACCGTAAGGCAAACGCCGCAGACGAGAAAAAGTGAAAGCGCGGGCACTCCCCACAAAAAGCCCGCCAGTCTCTCGAAAAAAAGCATAAAAAAAACACCTCCCGGTGAAATATATATGCTATAATCGAGTTAAATAGGAGATGATGATATGGAGCTTCAAAGACTTATCGACAAAAGCTCGCGCATTGTTTTTTTCGGCGGCGCCGGCGTTTCGACCGAAAGCGGCATTCCCGATTTTCGCTCTCAGGACGGTCTTTATCATCAAAAATACGACTTTCCGCCCGAGGAAATACTCAGCCGCTCATTTTTCGACAAAAACCCCTCTTACTTTTTCAGGTTTTACCGCGACAAGCTGATATGCCGCGGCGCGCGCCCGAACGCCGCCCACTTAAAGCTCGCCGAGCTTGAAAAGTGCGGAAAGCTCTCGGCGGTCGTTACCCAGAACATAGACGGGCTTCACACCGAGGCGGGCTCGAAAACCGTTTTCGAGCTTCACGGGTCGGTGCTTCGCAACCACTGTATGAAATGCGGAAAAAGCTACCCGCTGTCCGCCGTCGAGGAGGCGCCCGACGTGCCGCGCTGCTCCTGCGGAGGGATAATAAAGCCGGACGTCGTTTTATATGAAGAGCCGCTCGACGAGCGGGTCATTTACGGCGCCGTGAACGCGATAAAAAACGCCGATCTTCTGGTGATCGGCGGCACCTCGCTCGCGGTATGGCCCGCGGCGGGCTTTATCGACTATTACAAAGGCGACGACCTCGTCGTCATAAA
>JAEEIO010000043.1 GCA_016281405.1 Clostridiales bacterium
AGATATACTCATCTTGTCGGCAAGATGATCGATCTGCCGCTTGTGGGCAGGCAAATACCGCTAATCGCCGACGAATACGTCGAGCGCGACTTCGGAACGGGCTGCGTTAAGATAACCCCCTGTCACGACCCCAACGACTTCGAGGTCGGAAAACGTCATAATCTTCCCGAAATACTCATAATGGACGAGGACGGCAAGATAAACAAAAACGGCGGCGTTTACGAAGGCATGGAACGCTACGCCGCGAGAGAAAAGATAGTTGAAGACCTGAAGGCTTTGGGTCTTCTCACAAAGATAGAAAAGATCAAGCACAACGTCGGCGCCTGCTACCGCTGCGGCACCGTCGTCGAGCCGATGACCTCTAAGCAGTGGTTTGTCAAGATGGCGCCGCTCGCGGGTCCCGCCATAGACGTAGTCGAGAGCGGCGACATCACCTTCTATCCGCCGCGTTTCGCGAAGACTTATTTACAGTGGATGTATAACGTCCACGACTGGTGCATTTCGCGTCAGCTCTGGTGGGGTCACAGAATACCCGCATTTTACTGCGAAGACTGCGGCGAAATGACTGTTTCCAAGACCGACGTCGCCGTCTGTCCCAAGTGCGGCGGAAAGCATATCACTCAAGAGGAAGACGTCCTCGATACCTGGTTCTCTTCGGCGCTATGGCCCTTCTCTACCCTCGGCTGGCCCGAAAAGACAAGGGAGCTTGAGTATTACTATCCGACGAGCGTGCTAGTCACCGCTTACGATATAATCTTCTTCTGGGTCGCGAGGATGATATTCTCGGGCGTCGAGCACACGGGCAAAAAGCCGTTTAACGACGTCTTTATTCACGGACTCATCAGAGACGACAAAGGAAGAAAGATGTCGAAATCTTTGGGTAACGGCATCGATCCCCTCGAGGTTATAGATAAATACGGCGCAGACGCCTTGCGTTTCACTCTTGCGACGGGCACGGCGCCGGGCGGCGACATTAGATTTTACTGGGAGCGCGTCGAGGCGTCGAGGAACTTCGCCAACAAGATATGGAACGCGGCGAGGTTTACCCTCATGAACGCCGAGGGCGTCACCGAGGTCAAGCTCCCCGAGAAGTTAGAAAACGAAGACAAATGGGTAGTCTCGCGCTTTAACAGGATGGTAAAAGAGGTCTCGGAGAATATCGAGGAGTATGAGATAGGCATAGCCATTTCGAAGCTTTACGACTTTATCTGGGACGTCCTTTGCGACTGGTATATCGAGCTTATAAAGCCGCGTCTTTTCGACACCAACACTAACGAGGCGACCAAGGCTTCTGCGCGTCAGACGCTCGTTTACGTCATGTCGAACACTATGAAGATGCTTCATCCCGTTATGCCGTTCATAACCGAGGAGATCTGGCAGACGCTCCCGCACGAAGGCAGTTCCATTATGATCTCCGATTATCCCGAATACGACGAAAAGCTTGACTTTTCTGACGTCGAGAGCGATATGGACGTCGTAATTCAGGCGATAAAAGCGATAAGAAACATAAGAGCCGAGATGAACGTCGCGCCGTCGCACAAGGCCACGGTCTACATAGAGACAGAGAAGACAGACGCCTTCAAGGCTGGCGTGGAGTTTATAAAGAAGCTCGCTTCGGCCGAAGAGGTCTTCGTATCCGACAAGGCGTTTACTATTGAGAACGCCGTTTCGGCCGTTTCGGAGGGCGCGAAGATAGCGATGCCGCTCAAAGAGCTTATAGACGTCGAAAAGGAAAAGGAACGTCTTAACAAAGAGAAAGAGCGCATAACGGGCGAGATAGCAAGAGTCAATCAAAAGCTTTCTAACGAGAGTTTCGTCAGTAAGGCGCCCGAAAAGGTTGTAGGCGCCGAAAAAGAAAAGCTTGCCAATTACTCGGATATGCTCCTAAAGATAAATGAGTCTCTTAAAAAGCTCGGCTGAGTAAAAAAGTAAAACCGTCGGGCAATGCCCGACGGTTTTATTTACCTGTTATTCGAGTTTTTCGGGTTCGGGGTATTTGACCCCGAAGGTCTCGACGGTTATGCTTTCTATCTGCTGGGGCTCCAAAGGACGGTCGCCGGAGCCCGTTTTTACCTCGCTTATGGCGTAGGCGACGTCAAGTCCTTCCGTGAGTTCGCCGAAGGCGGCGTATTGTTTATCGAGAAAGCCGCAGTTGCCTACGCAGATAAAGAACTGCGATCCGCCCGAATTATAGTTGCTCGCGCGCGCCATTGAGAGAACGCCCGGCTTATGCCTGATATCGTTCCTGTGGCCGTTTGCCTGAAACTCGCCCTTGATGGTGTAGCCGGGGCCTCCTGTGCCTATGCCGCGTGGGCATCCGCCCTGAATTACGAAGTCCTTGATACAGCGATGGAATATGAGGCCGTTATAGAACTTTTTTTCGTTTGCCAGATAGATGAAATTGCGAACGGTCTCGGGAGCGACGTCGGGATAAAGCACGGCGGTCATCACTCTGCCGTCGGCCATTTTTATGGTTGCTACGGGATTATTGTTCGCCATTTTATTTCTCCGTTCTTTTTGGTAATTTAATTATATCAAATTGTTTTTTAAAAATCAACTATGATATTTCGAAAGCTCCGTGACTGTCTTTTCGAGCGCGGCAATACGCCGTTCGAGTTCCGCAAGGCGGTCGGGAGGCGGCGGGCATCCGTAGACGTCGCCGGGGCCTTGTTCCAATAGCTGCTGTTGGGCGTTATAGGTAAGTATCGCCTGTCCGATAAGCTCGAGCCAGTTGCCTACGCTGTTTTGGACGTTTAGGGGCATATTAGAGGCTTCCAAGGTGCCTAAGACTTCGCCGATCACCGTGAAGGCTTCGGGCGGAATCGAGCCAAGGTCTTTTATATCCATGAGTCTTCCCTTTCAAGTGAGGTGTGTGAATTGAGAAAACTGACCGTAGGAAAAAACGACGCGGGAAAGCGCGCCGACAAGTTCGTGAGTCAGACGGTCAAAAAGCTGCCGCCGTCGCTTATGCAAAAGTATTTCAGGCTGAAAAGGATAAAAGTCAACGACAAGGCGGCAAAACACGAGCAGATAGTTAACGAAGGCGACGTTTTGGAGCTTTACATA
>JAEEIO010000002.1 GCA_016281405.1 Clostridiales bacterium
CATATCGAGCGAATAGCAGCCGATGTCGCCCATGGCGCCGATGCCCGCGGTCTTTTCATCTATAAATGAGGTGCCGAAGGGGGTCGGGATACCGCTGCGGCGTCCGCCGCCCGTCTGGATGTAATAGACCTTGCCGAGCGCGCCCGATTGGACTATTCTCTTTACCATCTGCATATTGGGGTTGCATCTCGGCTGGAAGCCGATAGAGAGCACCTTGCCGCTCTTCTTCTCGGCGCGGGCTATGGCGACGGCCTCGTCGAGCGTTACGCAAAGCGGTTTCTCGAGCAATACGTTAATTCCGTGTTCGAGAGCGTATATAGCGCACTCGGCGTGGGTCCTGTTGTAGGTGCAGACGCTTACGACGTCGAGTTTTTCGTTGTCCACAAGCTCCTTATGCGAGGGATAGAAATGCACGTTCTTTAGGTTGGGCGCATGCTCATTGAAGAACTTTTCGGCTTTGCCGGGGATTAGGTCGGCGGCGGCAACTACTTCGACGTCGGGCATTTTAAGGTATTCGGCGATATGTGCTCCGGCTATCCAACCGCAGCCGATGATGCCGACGCGGAGCTTTTTGTTCGCGTTGATCTCCTTCTTTTCGGACGTATCCATATACTTTTCGAGAATTCCCATTATAATAGCGCTCCTTTATAAATATTTATAGTGTAAACATTATATCACATTACGAGGCATTTGTCGAGAGGATTATAGCATTAAAATAGTGCATAATTTTTAAGTTGATTTTTTGTGCTATTAGACGAAAAAGCGGTAAAACGTTTGCATAAGAAAATAATATGAGTTATAATATAGTTACCGATAAAGAAAGGATGATAGTTATGAAAAAACTGATTGCAATTCTTCTCACCCTGGCGCTCGTCATTTCCGCTGCGGCGGCCTTCACCTTCATCGGATCGGCCGACGGATCTGAAGCAACCATCCCCTATCTTGCGACTGCCCCGACCATCGACGGCAAATTCTCCGACGGCGAATGGAGCGCTGACGGCAAATTCACGTTAAGCAGCTCCAACGCGCTTTTCAAATCCGGCACGGCCGAAGCATCGGGCGACATTTACTGGGCCTGGAACAACGACGGTCTCTATATCGCTGCGGTCATTAAAGACGCAACTATACACGCGACCAAATACACGGCCGGCACCGCTCTTAACTGCACCGACGGCATTCAGATCGAACTCGATCCGATGAACACCAAAGAAGCCGGTTATGCCAAGTCCTACATCTTCGACTTCGTTCCCCAGTCTCAGGGCGGCGGAGCCATCTGGTATGAGCATTTCAGATGGGTAAGCGGCACTCAGGCCGACATAGTCAACGTCGCGGCCGAAATAGCCGGCGACGGCTACGTTATCGAAGCGCAGATCAAATGGGACGGCCTCAGAAAGCTCGGCGAGACCTTTGAGGTCAAGGAAGGCACCAAGATGGGCTTCGGCAATATCATAATGGATATCGACGGCACCCACAACGCCCTCATAGCCGACTACGTTGAGATCTGCAACGCGGCGAAGTTCAACACCATGGTTCTCGGCGCCGCCGGAACCGTCGATCCCGCTCCCTCGCAGGCGGCTCCCGCCTCAAGCTGCGGCAACAACGGCTGATTCAAACTCAAAAAGAAGCGTCCGAAGGACGCTTCTTTTTTTATTCGGCTCTTTTCCCGAGCAGGGAGGCTGAGAGCATAAGCAGACGGCGGTCGGCGTCGGACAGCGGCGCCACGCCGTCAACGGAGGCTACGGCCATTATACCTATCGCAGAGCTGTCGGATATTACCGGCAAGACCGCCGCGACGGTGTGGGGGCATCCCTCGTAAAGCTCCGGAGGCGGCCCGCCTTGTCCCACGAAATAGCTTCCCCTTGTGATAAAAAGCGTTTTCATATTCTCCGAAAGAGGCTTGCCCTCGGCCTCTCTTTTGCCCGCGCCAGCCGCGGCTATAACTCTTTCGCCGTCAGAGACGGCAACGGGTCGTCCTATGGCCGCCGAAAGCTCCGAAGCGACCTCTTTCGCAAATCCCGCGAGGTTTTCGAGGGGCGAATACTTTCTGAAGGCCACTTCCCCGTCGCCGACTATTATTTCGAGCGGGTCGCCTTCGCGTATATGGAGCGACTTTCTTATCTCTTTCGGGATGACTATTCTCCCGAGCTCGTCGATCCGACGCACTATTCCGGTTGCCGTCATTTCGCTTTCTCCTTAATCTTTTATGCTTTTATTTTTAACGCGAAACGCGGCAAATATGCAATAAAAAAAGACGGGGTAAACCCCGTCTTTTTTACGTTATTTTATTTGCCCGCGGGACGGACGGCGTTTGCGAGTCCGCTTATCGGCATGGTCTGAAGGACTATTTTGCCGGGTCCGGTTATTACGGTGTTGAAGAGGCCCTCGCCGCCGAAGAAGATGTTTTTGGCGCCCGAAACGGTCTCGACGCTCATGTCGCAGGTGGCGTCCATCATGGCGAGATAGCCCGTGTCGACTATCATTTTTTCGCCCGCCGCGAGCTGATATTCAATAGCCGCGCCGTCTATCTCGACGAAGGCTTTGCCTCTGCCCGAAAGCTTTTGCATAATGAAACCCTCGCCGCCGAAAAATCCAGCGGCGACCTTTTTCTGAAACTGAACGGACAGTTCGACGCCGGGTTCGCTTGCGAGGAAGGCTCTTTTCTGAATAATCACGGGTTTATCGGGGGTTATATCAAGGGCGACTATCGAACCGGGAAAGCTTGAGGCGAAGGCAATCATGCCGCTTCCGCCTTCGGCGGTATAGCGGTTCTGGAAAAGTGCCTCGCCCGCGAACATGCGGCCTAAAGCCTTGCCGACGCCGCCGTTGCTCGTCGTTTCCATCTTCATATTCGGGGACATCCAGCTCATGCTGCCTCTCTCCGTTATCATCTGTTCGCCGGGCTCGAGAGTGCAAATAACTACCGGCAGGGGTGTGCCTTCGATTTTATACTGCATAATCAAAACTCCTTTTTCTTTGATAAAATAATTATATCACTTTCCGAAATAAATCTCAACATCTTTTCTTTTTTTCTCGGTTTTTTCAGCCGATTTTCATTGTAAAACGCCGTTTATAGAAAAAGGTATCTTGTTTTTTTATTGAAAAGGTGGTAAAATTATTAAAACTATTTAATGACGGCGCGCCGTCATCGGAGGAAAAATATGAAACTCAGAAAAACAATTCTTTTAATCGTCGCCCTCGTTCTCGCCGTCTCGCTTTTCGCGGGATGCTCGAGGCCCGAGACGATAGCGGTCGTCACGGCCAAGGACGGCAGTATGACCGACACCA
>JAEEIO010000044.1 GCA_016281405.1 Clostridiales bacterium
GACGGCACCCTTCTCGAGATCTTCCAGGGCGAAGGCGCCGACGTCCCCTGCCTCACCAACGTCGCCGTAATAGGCAACCCCGGCGAGAGCACCGCGGAGTTCGCACCCAAGGCCGAGGCCGAAGCCGCTCCCGCGGCCGCCGAAGCCCCCAAGGCGGAAGCTCCCAAGACCGAAGAGGCCCCGAAAGCCGCCGAAGCGCCCGCGGCTCCCGTCGTAAGAGCCGAAGGCGAATTCATAAGGATCTCTCCGAGAGCCAAGGCGCTCGCGGCCAAGCACGGCGTCGATATCCGCCTCGCGGCCGGCACCGGCCCCTACGGAAGAATAGTTTCCGAAGACATCCAGGCGCTCATAGACAGCGGCAAGACCTTCACCGGCGCCGCACTCGGTAAAGAAGGCGCCCTCACCGCCGAAGGCACCGGCATCGGCGGCAGAGTCTCTCTTCAGGACCTTCTCACCAAGCCCGTTCCCGCCGTTCCCGCGGCCGCCGCTGCGAGCGACGCCGAGTTCGAGGACGTCAAGATGCCCAACATCCGCAAGGTCATAGCCAAGTCGATGATGGCCTCTCTTCAGAACAGCGCCCAGCTCACCCACAACATGAGCTACGACGCCACCGACATTCTTAACTTCAGAAAGAGCCTCAAAGCGAACGCCGAGAAGCTCGGCATGGGCAACATCACGATAAACGACATTATAATCTACGCCGTTTCCCGTGTGCTCAAAAACTACAAAGACCTTAACGCCAACCTCATAAACGGCGACACCATGCGCTACTTCAAGCACGTCAATATCGGTATCGCGGTCGACACCGAGAGAGGCCTCCTCGTTCCCACCCTTAAGAACGCCGACACCCTCTCCCTCTCCGAGATCTCGGTTCAGGCCAAGGCGCTTGCCAAGGAAGCCCAGTCGGGCGCCATCAACCCCGATAAGCTTCAGGGCGCGTCCTTCACCATCTCCAACCTCGGCTCCTTCGGCGTCGAGAGCTTCACCCCCGTCATCAATCCTCCGCAGACCGGGATCTTAGGCGTCAACACCCTCGTCACCCGCGTCAAGGAAGTCGACGGCCAGCTTAAGGCCTATCAGGCCATGACCCTTTCGCTCACCTACGACCACAGAGCGCTCGATGGCGCCCCCGCGTCGAGGTTCCTTAAAGAGCTTTGCACCGCGCTTGAAAACTTCACCGTTTTCCTCGCGAAGTAAGAAGGTGTCGTAATGGATAAGTTTGATCTGATAATCCTCGGCGGCGGTCCCGCCGGATATCTCGCGGGCGAGCGCGCCGGCCACGCCGGACTCAAGACCCTCGTCATCGAAGAGAGAGCCCTCGGCGGCACCTGCTTAAACGAAGGCTGCATCCCCTCGAAAGCGCTCCTCTACTCCGCGAAAATTTACGATTACACCCGCCACGGCGACAAATACGGCGTCACCACCTCTTCCTCTTCGATCGATCAGCAGAAGGTCATCGAGAGAAAGAACAAGGTCGTCAAGACCCTCGTCGGCGGCATCGGCATGCAGTTAAAGGCAAACGGCGTCACCGTCGTAAACAAGAAGGGCACCATCCTCGGCAAGAAAGCCGACGGCTTTCACGTCGAGGCCGACGGCGTCGAATACGTCTCGGTAAACCTTCTCATCGCCACCGGCTCCGTCGCCGTCGTCCCGCCCATCCCAGGCCTTAAAGAGGCCGTCGCCGCGGGCTTTGCCGTCACCAACAGAGAGATACTCGACCTCACCGTCATCCCGAAGGAGCTCGTCGTCATAGGCGGCGGCGTCATCGGCCTCGAAATGGCCTCCTATTTCAACAGCGTCGGCTCTCACGTCACCGTTATCGAGATGCTCGACAAAATAGCGGGCCCGACCGACAGGGACATCTCCAAGATACTCCAGAAAAACTACGAAGCCAAGGGCGTCGAGTTCAAGCTCTCCTGCAAAGTCACCTCCTTCGGCAAGGACTTTGTCGAATACGAGGAAAAGGGCGAGAAGAAGACCGTCAAGGCCGACAAAGTGCTTCTCTCCATCGGCCGCCGCCCGAACACCCAGGGCATAGGCCTTGAAAACCTCGCCGTCGAGATGGACAGAGCCGCCGTAAAGACCGACGACAGGATGCGCACCAACATAAGCGGTCTCTACGCCGCGGGCGACGTCAACGGCAAATCGATGCTCGCTCACACCGCCTACCGCGAGGCCGAGGTCGCCATCAACAATATGGTCGGCAAGAAGGACGTTATGCGCTATAACGCCATCCCCGCCGCCATCTACACCAACCCCGAGGTCGCGACGGTCGGCGAGACCCTCGACTCCGCGAAGCAAAAGGGCATAAACGCCAAAGAGATAAACATCACGATGAAATACTCGGGCAGATACGTGGCCGAAAACGAAGGCGGCGACGGCATCTGCAAGGTCATAGTCGACCTTGATAACGAGCGCGTCGTCGGCGTCCATATGATATCGAACTACGCAAGCGAGATAATCTACGGCGCCGCCATGATGGTCGAGACGGAAATGAAGATAAAGGACCTCAAGGAATTCGTCTTCCCGCATCCCTCCGTCTCCGAGATAATCCGCGAAGCAATATTTATGCTTTAAAATAAAAACAAATAACTATATAAGGAGAAAGAAAAATGCCTAAGTCACAGCACATCAGCTACGCTCCCCTTCACAAGGCCCGCACCATCACCTTCAAGGACATCCCGGTCTGCCAGTATAAGAAGACCATCAAAGAGGAAGTCGCAGAAGGCAACTACACCAAAGCGGATCTTCTCGGCATCTACGAGGATATGCTCTCCATCCGCGAATTCGAGACCATGCTCCAGACCATCAAGCTCGAAGCCAACTACAACAACAAGGCCTTCACCTATCCCGGCCCCTCTCAC
>JAEEIO010000045.1 GCA_016281405.1 Clostridiales bacterium
CGGGACTGTTTGAAGCCCGTGTGCGTGCCGGAGCGGAGCGACGGGCGATCCTCTCCGTCTCCACCACGTCGGAGCAAAGTTCGCTTTGCTCCGACGCTTTTTTTGTCAAAAAGCGTCATCCGCCCGCTTCCTTGCTCCTCCTTTTCCCCAAAAAGGCTCGGCGGAGGGCCTCGGCTTTTCGGGGGCCCCAAGGCGAAAGCGAGGCTTTCGCAATGATATCCGTTCCTTTCGGAACGGATGATAATCACTAACGTGAATGATATGCCCTTCGGGCATGATATGCACCTTTCGGCGCATTTTCAGAGCCCCGATAAAAAGGGCTCCCGACTTTTTCATTGCAATCACGGAGAGGATCGAAAGGGCGGTTTTACCGTAAAAGCTCTGCTCTGATACCGGTTGCAAAAGCATATTTCAGTTTTTGCCTTCTTTGCGGAACAATGCGCTTTTCAAATCCTTAATTATGTATTCCACTCTTTTTTTTCAAATACATTTCACAATGTGATTTTCTGACGCTCAATATCTCCTGAAAAATTCACATTTTCATTTGACATTATGGATTTAACGTGATATAATCAAATCACAATATAAATATATAGTGTTGGAGTGTGAAAAAGTGAACAAGATTAAAGAGATTCGTGAAAATGAGGGAATGACACAGGACGAGTTCGCCGCCTCCCTCAAGGTCGACCGTTCCACCGTCTCCAAGTGGGAGAACAACTTAAGTCTTCCGCGTCGTGCCATGCTCGAAAAGATAGCGGCTATTTTCAAATGCCAGCTCGACGACCTATTCACAGGCGGAGCCGCCAACGAGAAACTCGTCCGCGAGATAAAGGTCGTGCCGCGCCCGCACTTCGTGAGCGTTCAGACCGAGTCCTCCTATCTTCTCCCGAAAAAAGTGAAACTTGAGCTGAAAACGCCCCTTGCCGAAATGGGCGCCGACATACTTTCCGAGCTTTTGTGGGAGATAGGCATAAAGACCGAGAAGGTCGCAAGCGGCGGCGACGTGATTTTCGAAAAAATCAGCTGCAACACCGCCGAGTATTACCGCCTTAAAATTACCGACAAGGGAATATCGGTCCGTTTCTGCGACGCCCTCGGCGCCCGTAACGCCGTCATGACGCTCTTTTCGATAATTGAAAACGAAAACGGCGCCTATACCGTCCCGACGATAAAAATAAACGACTGGCCCGACAATAAAATAAGAGGAATGCTCTTCGACCCCGCGAGGGGCTGTATCCCCGTCCCGAAGCTTAAAAGCTATATCAAGCAGATGGCAAAGGCCAGGATGAATACCCTCGTCTTCCACTGCTGCGACACCTACGGCCTTTGCTACGAATCCGACATAGAACGCGACCTCACCGACGTCAAAAAAATCGGCCGCTACACCAAGTCCGAGATGAAGGATATCGTAAACTACTGCCGTTTCTGGGGTATAGAGATCATCCCCGAAATAGACTATCCCGCCCACGCCAACTATATTTTCGACAAAAACCCCGATTTGCGCTGCGAATCTTTGGACGGCTCGGTTCAGAGCAACTGGGCGCTTTGCGCTACCAACGAAAAAGTCTTCGAATATCTCGAAGAGGTTTATAAAGAGGCTGTGGAGATTTTCGGCTGCCGCTATCTCTCGATATGCGGCGACGAGCTCGAAATGCTCGACCTCGATTCCTTCGACCTCTGGACCAACTGGGAAAGCTGCAAGCACTGCCGCGAGGTCATGGACAAATACGGATATAAAGACCAATACGACCTTTACTGTCACGCCGTGAGACGTATTCACGGCATTCTCGCGAAGTTCGGCGTCCGCATGCTCATAACCAACGACTCCGTCAACATCGCCGAAAACCCCGACCTGCCGAAAGACATAATCATAATATGGTGGCGCGTCGCCATGCCCAAGAGAGGTCTTACCCGGATGCAGGACATGGAAAACTTCTGCAAGGCGGGCTACGACGTCATAAACATAAATTACGAGGACGCCTACATCTATTTCTATACCGACGAAAACAGGCTTTCCGACTGGACGACGACAAACCGTCCCTTCGTCTCGGAGGAGTATCGCCACAAGGTCATCGGCGGCTATTTCTCGGCATGGGGCGACGCTCCGATAAATCACTATCCGTGGACGCTCCCCGGCGGGATCATTATGTATGGCGAGCGCCTCTGGAACAACGAGCCGTCGGTCTACGACAAGGCCTACAGGCTGGCGCTCACCCAGGCCGTTTTCGGTAAGGACGTCCCCGCTGATTTAGACGTCTTCACGGCTCTCGGCGGCACCCTTTTGCCGCTTACCATCGCCGAGTTGAGGCGCGGCTACCCCGAAAACCTCAAGAAAGAGGACGCGGCCTATATCGACGTCTGCGCGGAACGGCTCGGAAAGCTTGTAAAGCGTCAGTCGCCTTACGCCGAATACGCCAAGGAGTTTATCGAATGCCTCAAATGGACGAAAGAGAGGCTCGGCGAGAATAACTGATAAAGTCCCGTAAAAGCTTTTGATAGTATCCTACTAAAAAATGCGGGTTTTATCAATTGTTTAACGCATTTTTACAGTATATAATATATTCCGAGGCCGGCTTTTCGGCCGACGGATCAGAAAAAACGGAGTGGCGGCGAACGATATGAGTAAAATACTGAAAAGAATCATTGCGACGGCTGCGGCGACTGCTTTGACTCTTGCCGTAACGGCCGCTCTTGCGGGGTGTAACGGTATGATAAGTATTGAAAACGCGGAAAAAACACTTTATGAGCTCGGACTAACCGACTACGAAAGCGAAGCGGCGCTCACGGCCGACTTCGACAAGTCCGTCACACGCGAGCGCGCGATTGACGCGGCCGTGCGCCTCACGGGCATGGTCATGGAAAACTACGCGACAAACGAGGACGAACTCAAAAGAGCCTTTCTTTACTATTCCGACGCCGACGAGGTGTCCGAAAAGTATTACCGCAACGTCGGCATCGGCGCGAAGAAACGCATAACCGACGACGGAAACGCCGAAGCGATGCGTCCGCAGGCGGCCGCGACCGGCGAAGAGATTAAATACGTCTTCGCGGCGGCGCTCGGCTACTCGCCCGATAAAAACGGCGCCGATGCCTTCTACAAGGGCGTTTCGCTCCCGTCCGAGCTCAAAGAGGCCTTAAAGGGCGAAAGCGTGACGGTCAAAGACTTTTTGTCTGTCTCGGCCTACGTCCTCGCGGGGCATTTTGAAAACGGCGACACGGTCGTTGAAAAGCTGATTTATCAGCTTGTCGTAGATGAAAACGAGGCCTACAGGAGAGGCCTTGCGGCCGACCTTTTCGTAAAGCGTCTTTCGGTCAAGACAAAAAAGCTAAGCGCCATATCGACCGATAACATAAACGGCTGCCTCTCGGCTCTTTACGCCGCCGACGAGATCGACGACTACGTCAAGGACGCCTCCTTCAGCGGAGGAAATGCCGCGTCGGCAAAGAAAAGCGCCCTTTCGCAGACGGCTAAGGTGAGAGAAAACTGCGGCGCGTTCTTCGCCAAAGAGGCGGGAGCCGCTCCCGCGGTCGAAAGCAAGGCCGTCACCGTCTACGGCAGAGAGACCGTCGCCTCCGTTCTTACCGAAAAGGCTTTCTCGGCAATCGACGAGAACGGCGTCATAACGCTCGAAAACGGCTACTATAAAATGACCTTCACGGCGGGCGAAAGCCTCCTTCTCACAAGTTATTACAACGGCGAGATCGGCGCCGATATGCTCACCGCCGAGTCGGAAGGCGCCTTCGTCTCGATAGAGACCGACGACAAGACGTATTTCGAAAAGGATATGGAGCTTAAGTCTTACGAGGTCAAGGCCGACGGTCTTTACGCCACCCTTTGGCTTGCGGAAAAGAACCTTTTGCTCGAACTATCCGTGAAGGGCGACAGCTCGCCCAAGGCGATATTCTCGCTTTCGGTGAAGAACGAAAGCGGTGACGAGTCTCATTTTACCCCCGTTTTTCCCGCCTTCCGCCGCCTCGAGATAAACGAAAACGTCTCGAAGCAGTGGTATTTGTATCCGCAATACGGCGGAATTATCTCCAACGTCGACAAGATCTATAACAGAGGCGCCCCGACCCTCTACGGCGGCGGCGTGACCTATCCCATAATGTCGCTTTATTCCGAGGACGGCGGCGGACTGTATATAATGCCCCTCTATCAGTTTAACGTCGAAAAGTTCTTCTGCTTCGGCAAAAAGGACGGCGCCGTCGATATGTCGATAGCCTACAACGAGAGAACCGTAAAGGCGGGCGAGAAGTGGGAGGCCGCAAAGGTCGAGGTCGGCGTCCACGCGGGCGACTGGTATAACGCCTTCTCGGTTTATAAGGACTATCTCGCCTCGTGGTTCACGCCCATAACCGTCGACACGTTGAAAGGCACGGTAAACTTAGAGACCGCCTATTCGTCCATGCCCTCGGTTCCCAAAAGAATACTTTCGGGCTGGACGCCTTCTTTGAAAGTCGAAGAACTCTTCAAAGAGGCCGACCTCCTGTACGGCGGTTACGACGTGCTCCACTGGTTCGACTGGTGGAACAACCTCGGCGATTATCAGTACACCATGGGTTACGGCGGTGTGGCCGAGGTCAGAGAGATCGCCGACATAACCCACGACAACGGCAAGCTTTTCTCGCTCTACACCGAGTCGGTGCTCGCCAACAACTACAGCGACATAGCGCTGAACACCGGCTTAGACATATACAGACGCGACAAGAACGGCAATCTTTACTGCAACACCTATTACGATATGGTCTGCCTCGACTATATGCTTTGGCAGGATCACTACGTTAAAGTCCTTACCGATATGGCAAGGTCCGTGCCCGTCAATATGATTTACATGGACCAGTTCGGCATCCACAACGAGACGGGCTGCTACGCGCCCGGACATAACCACGGCGACGTGTGGTGCGGTCTCGAAGGGCAGATCGAACTTGCCGAAAGGCTTCGCGGCGAATACGACGCGATAAGAAAAGGCATCGCCTACGGCGGCGAATACCCCGTCATCGACTATATGAGCCAGTACGTCAACTACGTTTACACCTACAACTGCTGCAAGTGGTATACCCACCACACGTCCGGCATAGACCTATACGCCTTTCTCTTCCCGAACCTGAGGCTTTATGCTCTTGACCTGTATCAGAAAGGAAACGAGGTTTTCGAACTTATTGACGACCTCAAATGCACCTTCTTCAACGGCGAGTGCCGCAACTGCCTCGAAAACGAGGCGGGCGACTACGAGGTCGTGAGAAAATATACCGAGATAATCTCGGCAAACGAAGACTGCTTCCAGGGGAGCGACAAGACCCCGCTTCTGAAAACCGACAACGGCGAGTTTTACGTCAACCGCTTCGTAAACGCCGAAAAGAGCAAGACCATATACACCTTCTTGAACAGAAATTCCAAGGACGTCAAGGGAGTGATTCTTCCCAAGCCCGAGGGCGAAGTAATATATTACGACCTCTGGAATAACGTCCGTCTCACCCCCGTCGAGACCGAAAGCGGTATATATCTCGACGTCACGGTAGGCACAAACGACGTCGGCGCTGTCGCCGTCATCGTAAAATAGAAAGGAGAAAAACATGAAGAAAATTGCAGCGCTAATCCTCACCCTGATTATGGTATTGGGCCTGTTTGCCGCCTGCGGAGAGGGCGGCGGAGGCGGCAACAACGATTCCGTCGTCGCAGATCCCTTCGGCGTTTACGACCCGAAGATAACCGTCACCTACGCCATGCCCTTCTACGCGGACTGGGTCAACTCGCTTCGTGCGCTCGACCAGAGCATTGAAGACAATGTCTGGACCGATGCCGCGAAAAAATACCTCGGTATCAAGCTTGTGCTTATCGACGGCACCACCGAGGTCGGCTCCTACTACGAAAGACTTACCTCGCAGATAGCGGCCGGCAGTTTCCCAGATTTCGCCAACGTCGGCACCGCCGAGATGTCGGTGAGCTACTACGGAGCGCTTTACCGCTCCAACCTGCTCGCAGACCTAACCGAAGTATTTGAAAAGAGCGGCTCGGCCGACTTCAAGTCGACCCTTGCGGCCGCGGGCGACGCCGTCTTCCTCCCCTGCACCTTCGGCGGCAAGAAGATGGGCCTTCCCATGACCGACTCCCTTGGCGGTCAGTCGAACGCCTACTGGTATATCAGAAAGGACTGGCTCGATAACCTCAATATGCAGGCCCCGACCAACCTTGAGGAGCTTTTCGCGGTCGCGAGAGCCTTCACCGTAAACGACCCCGACGGTAACGGCGCGAACGACACCGTCGGCATCGCCTGCAGCCAGTTCTTCAAGAGCAACCTTTCGGGTATATTCAACGGCTTCGGCGCCTATCCCGATATGTGGATAGAAGACGGCAGCAATCACCTCGTCTACGGCTCCATCCAGCCTGAGATGAAGGACGCCGTGGAATATATAAGAGAACTCTTCTCCAACGGCTATATGATGGACTACACCGCGGCCTCCGAGGCCGATATGGACGCCGCCGTCCGCACGGGACGCGCCGGCATTTTCGGCGGCAGAATATTCAGCGCCTCTTTGGCGTCCAACGCCAAGAAAGTCAACCCCGCGGCGGAATTCGTCGCCGTCCCCGTATTCGGTCAGTCGAGCTCCGACGAGGTCAAGCTTTCGAGCGCCCTTAACAGCTATTTCTACTACGCGGTCAACGCCGACAGCCGTCATCCCGAGGCGGTCGTCAAGCTCTGCAATCTCTTCATAAAAGCGGCGACCGATAAGGGCGAGCTTTACGAAGAACTTATAGCGGGCCCCGACGGCACCGACCGTTCGAGCTTCGCGCCCGTCAGAATGCTTTCCATTACTCCCGAACACGTCGATGGCAAGACCCTTCGTGAAGAGATGATGGACGCCTTCGAAACGAGAAATCCGAGCGGCATAACCACCCCCTACTACCGCGACACCGTCTATCCGTCGATAATCGATTATCTCGATAACGACAATATAAACGGCTACGCCAACTACCTCATCTTCGGTGAAAACGGCACTGCGTGGCAGATAGAGAAGTTCAGAGAGAACGTCGACTTCGTCATCAACTCCTATATAGGCGAACAGACCGCCTCGATGAAGCTCTATTCCGATACCCTTTACGAGGTCGAATACACCGGCCTCTCGGCCATAATCATAGGCGAAGAACAGCTTGACTACTTCGACGTCTACGTCGACAGCTGGAAGACCGGCGGCGGCGACGACATAACGAGAGAAGTCAACGAGTGGTACGCGACCGTTACCGGCTAAACCGCATATAAAAACGGCGGCATACGAAGGTATGCCGCCGTTTTTTTGCGTTCAGTTTTTTCTGTAAATCTCCGGATAGTGTTCAAATCCTTTTTATTCTTTTATCGTCCCCGTCGCGTAACCGTTATACTCCCCGAGAATATCCTCGCCGAAGGCGGTCGCTTTCAGCGCGACCGAGTCGCCGTAAAACTCGAAGACGATGCCGACGCCGCCTATGACGGTATCGCAGACGTCGACGACCAAAAGGAGCCTGTTTTCGCTCGTCCACGAGCCCGTGACGAGCGCGCGCGGACGCCTGCCCGAAGGCTTTGTTATGACCTTGCCGTAATAATGCGTCTCGGGAAAGAAGGTGTCCTCATACCTGCCCGCGCCGAAAGGAAGACTTTTTTCCGCGCCGCCTTTGACGTAGCGGAAAACGCCCGTCTCGCCGTTGAAATCGAGCGTGAATTCGCTTATTCCCATCGGATTATCCGCGAGTATGAACCGCCTGCCGCCGACCTTTTTTTCAAAAGAGGAGCGCGCCTTGCCGAAGGAGTGATCTATTTCAAGGCCCGCAAGCGCCGACGCGAGGCGGTTATTTCCGTCTTGCTTTATAGGCCCGTCCTTAAGCGACAGATAAAGCCGCGCCGCCGCCTCGTAAAGCTCCGATTGCCTGTAGCCCGCCGAGTTTTCGGTGTTGGAGTTGCAGACGAAAAGAAAATCTTTATCGGGGAAGCAGAAGGCGAACTGACTGCCGAGACCGTGAAGTCCGTAACCGAACGGCTCGATCCAGATCTGATAGCCGTAGCCGTAGTTTTTGGGCATCGCGCCGCAGTCGAAGACGGTGTCGATCTGCTTGGACGTCGCCGCCTCCATATAGTCGCGCGAGATGAGCTGCTCGCCCCTGTAATTGCCTTTTTCGAGGATGAGATACCCGATTTTCGCGAAGTCGCGCATGGTGCAGATAACGCCGCTCGAGCCCCACTCTACGCCGTCGGGCGAGAGGACGCAGTCAATATCTTCCGAGACGCCTATCTTATCGAAGACGGGCCGCAGATATTCTAAGAAACCCTTGCCCGTCACGCGCCTTACGAGGTCGCAAAGGACGTAGGAGGTGGCCGAATTATACAAAAACAGCTTTCCCGCGGGTTTGTCCAAACTGAAACGCGACGAGAAAAACGCCTCCGTCCAGCCGCTGTTCAAAACTATGCTGTTTCCCGGCTCGTCGGGGAGCCTTTTGTAAGACGTCGCCCATTGCGGAACGGTCATGGTCAAAACGTCCTTTACCGTCACCGCGGCCATTTTCGGGTCGGGATTTCCGATCTCGGGGAAATAGCTTATCATCGGCGCGTCGAGCGAGATAAGGCCGTTATCGGACGCGAGGCCCACGGCGAGCGAAACGACCGACTTCGAACAGGAGTAAAGCCGCCTTTTCGTGTCTTTGTCAAACGGCTTGTAATAGGCCTCGGCAAGAACTCTGCCGTGCCGTAAGAGCATAAACGAGTGAAGATTTATTCTCGTCCGTTTTATGAAATCGATAAACTCTGTTATTTTTTCCGACGCCAGACCCTCTTCTTCGGGCGGGCAGAATTCAAAGCCGTTCATATAAACACACTCCGCGAAAACACAGTTTTTCTGAAAATATTATAAACAAAACGCGGCTTAAAATCAACAAAAAAACGATATTTATAATATTGCAATTCCATTTCTTTTACAATATAATTATTATATTGAAAAAATCGGAGGTTTTGGGTATGAAAAAAGTTGTTATCGTCGGCGCGGGACACAGATGCTACACGGTTTTCGCCGCCAAGCTTTACAAATCTTATTCCGATTTAGTAAAGATAGTCGGCGTCTGCGACGTGAACATCAAACGGTGCGAATTTTACCGCGATAATCTCGGCTCCGACATCGAGCTTTTCACCGATTTCGACGCCATGATGGATAAGCTTTCGCCCGACGCGGTCATAGTCACCACGGTCGACAGGTTCCACCACGAATACATTATCAAGGCTCTCAAAAGAGGATGCGATGTCTACAGCGAAAAGCCCATAACCATCGACGAGGAAAAGTGCTTTATGATCCGCGAGGCGGAAAGAGAGTCGGGCAAAAACGTCACCGTCACCTTCAACTGCCGCTTCATGCCCTATTTCGTAAGGCTTAAAGAAATAGTAAAGTCGGGCGTTATCGGCAAACCTCTGACGATAAATTACGAATACGTTTTAAACACCGTCCACGGCGGCGACTATTTCAAAAGATGGCACAGATTTATGGCAAACTGCGGCGGCATGCTCGTCCACAAGTCGACCCACCATTTCGACATAGTCAACTGGCTGCTCGAGGACGAGCCCAAGACCGTCTCGGCGCAGGCGGCGAGACTTTATTACGGCAACGACGACCGTCCGCACGGTGACCGCTGTATGCAGTGCGATTATAAAGATAAATGCGAGTCTTACGCCTTTTTATACGATTCCGATTTTCTTAAAAAACTGTATTTCGACGCCGAAAAGGAAGACGGCTACATCCGCGACCACTGCGCCTTCAAGGACGACACCGACATCTACGACAGCATGTCGGTCTCGGTCGCATATAAAAAAGGGACGCTTCTCACCTATTCCTTAAACCTCTACAGCACCGAAGAGGGCTACACCATACATATAATCGGCGAGAAGGGAAAAATCGAGGCCTCGACCTTATTCGAGGGGGACGAATACAAGATAATCGTAAAATACCGCGACGGCCGCAAGGATACAATAACCTTCCCGAAGGCGGGCGGCATGCACGCGGGCGGCGACGACAGAATGTTTAATATGCTTTTCGGCGGCCTTAAGGACGACCCGCTCGGTCAGTGCGCGGGGAGCTTCGACGGCTTCAAGTCGGTCATGGTCGGCGTCGCCGCCAACAGAAGCATTAAAGAGGGTAAAAGAGTCGACGTATCGGAGACTCTCGACAGGTTAAGATGAAAACCGCGGTAATAAACGCAAAAATCGTCACGAACGATAAGATAATTGAAAACGGGACGTGTATATTCGAAGACGGCAGGATAGTTTACGTCGGCGCCGAGAAGAAGCCTTTTGACAAAACGGTCGACGCCCGCGGCGACTATCTTATCCCGGGCTTCGTCGATATTCACTGTCACGGCGGCGACGGCGCCGAGTTTTCGGACGCCACCCCCGACGAATTCGATAAAATAGCGAAGTATCACCTTCGCCACGGCACGACGTCGATGCTCGCGACGACCCTGACCGAAAGCGAAGACAGAATCCGCGCCTCGCTCGATAATTTCGGAAAATACCTTGAAAAATACCGTGGCGGAAGCCTCGCGGGCGTTCACATGGAGGGGCCGTGGCTGAACCCCGCGCAGTGCGGAGCGCAAAACGTGAAATTCATGAAGCTCCCCGACCCCGCGGAGCTTCGCCGTCTCAAAGAAAAATACCCCTATATCCTCCGCGTGAGCGCCGCCCCCGAGCTTCCGGGCGGACTTGAGTTCGGAAAAACGGGCAAAGAGCTCGGGATACTCATGTCCGTCGCCCACAGCGACGCCGATTTCAATACGGTCGAAAAGGCGATGAATTGCGGCTACGCGCTTATGACGCACCTCTATTCGGGCATGAAAGGCGTCACGCGGAAAAACTCCTACAGAACGGCGGGCGCGGTCGAGGCGGGACTTTATTTCGACGACCTTTACGTCGAGCTTATCGCCGACGGACGCCACTTGCCGCCCGAACTTCTGAAGTTCGTCTATAAAGTCAAGGGCGCGGGCAAAATTTGCCTGATAACCGACGCCATCCGCGCAAGCGGCTTAAAAAACGGCGAAAAGTCGGTGATCGGGAGCCTTAAAGGCGGCCTTCCCGTCATAGTCGAGGACGACGTCGCCAAGACGGCCGACAGGCAGTCCTTCGCGGGAAGCACCGCGACCTTCGACAGGATATTCGCGACCATGGGAAAAGCCGTCGGCTGCGGCATAAAAGACCTTGTGAAAATGTCATCTTACAATCCGTCCCGTATCGCGGGACTTACCGACAGGGGCGAAATCGCCGCGGGCAAAAGAGCCGACCTTCTTTTGGCGGACGGCTCTCTCAGGATAAAAAAAGTTATTTTCGGAGGCAGCGAAATATGAAGCTTATAGTCAAAGACACGTCGGATGAAATGGGCGCCCTCGCGGCGGCGCAGGCGGCGGCGGTCGTAAACGACGCGATCGAAAAGCGGGGAAACGCCCGCATACTTCTCTCGACGGGCGCCTCGCAGTTCCCGTTTTTTAAGTATTTCGTAAAGGAAAAGATCGATTGGAGCAAGGTCGAAATGTTCCACCTCGACGAATACGTCGGCATAAGCAAGGACCATTTCGCGAGCTTCAACAAATACCTCACCGAGCGGTTCGTCTCCGTCGTAAAGCCCGGCAAGGCGCACCTTATCGACGGCGAAAGGGACGTAAACGAGACCATAGCGGAGCTTACCGGACTGCTTTCGGAAAGCCCCGTCGACCTCGGGATGATAGGCATCGGCGAAAACGCCCACATCGCCTTCAACGATCCGCCCGCCGACTTCGAGGACGAAAGCGCCTACAAGGTCGTGACCCTCGCGAAGACCTGTCTTCAGCAGCAGATACACGAGGGCTGGTTCAAAACGGAGGACGAGGCCTTCAAGCAGGCGATAAGCATGACCTGCAGGCAGATAATGAAATGCAGGACGATAATCTCGGTCGTGCCCTATAAGTGCAAGGCCGACGCGGTCTATAAGACCATGACGGGCGAGCTTTCTAACGAAGTCCCCGCCACGCTCCTAAAGACCCACGGCGACTACACCCTCTACTGCGACGCCGACTCGGCGAGCAGACTTTAAGACGAAAAAACGGCGTTTGTAAAAACGCCGTTTTATTTTTCGCCATTGAAAAGCGATTCGATTTATGATATTATAACCGAGGAAGAGAAAACCCGAAAAGAGGAGAGCCAGACGTCATATCGTAAAAACAGACAATATATAAGCGAACTCCCGTTGCTTTTAGCCGAATGGGATTGGAAAAAGAATACGGTTTCGCCTTATGAAATAACTGTCGGAAGCAGTGTGCGTTGCTTTTGGAAATGCTCCGTTTGCGGCCACTCCTGGTCTGCCGTTGCTAATACAAGAGGGATGAGGGGCGGCGGATGCCCCATGTGCGCCCGAAAAAAGCGCGGTCTGACAAGGATGAAAACCTTTGCGGAAAAGAACAGTTTTATTATTAACTACCCCGAGATTGCGCGCGAATGGCATCCGACGAAAAACGAAAACGTGAAAATCGAAAACGTCTCCGCGTGTTCCAATGTAAAAGCATGGTGGAAATGTTCCGTTTGCGGTAAAGAATGGCAGGCCACAGTAAACCATAGAACCGTCGGAAATACAGGCTGCCCGATTTGTTCAAAAAAGGACAGTGCGGCAAAAAAAGTGAAAACCCACGCTAAGCGAAACAACTTTGCCGATAATTATCCGCTTGTCGCCGCAGAATGGCACCCCACGAAAAACGGAGAAATGAAGCCCGAAGAATTCTCTTCCGGCAGCAACAAAAGAGTCTGGTGGCTTTGCGGGTTTTGCGGGAACGAGTGGGAGGCAACAATAAACAAACGAACCACGGGGAGAGGTTGCCCGATATGCTCAAAAGCAAACACGTCGCTTCCCGAACAGACCGTTTTCTTCTACGTGCAAAAGGTTTTTCCTGACGCCCTCAACCGTTTCAAAAAGGACTTTGAATTTGATATTTATATTCCGTCCGTTCAAACGGCAATCGAGTATGACGGTTCGGCCTACCATAAGACGCCGAAGGCGCTTATTAAAGATAATAACAAAGACCGGTATTGCGCGGCAAACGGCATACGGCTGATTCGCTTTCGCGCTCCGAAACTCGCGGACACCGAACACGCCGTTCGCATAACGTGCGAGGATTACCAAATAGAAAAGGGACTAAAAGAGCTTTTCAAAATACTTGAAAAAGACTGCCCCGATATCGATATCGACCGCGACAGAATAAAAATAATCAACTGTTTCCGCAACGTTCAGAACGAAAATAGTATCGCGGCAAAGTTTCCGCTTATTGTTAAAGAATGGAATTATCAAAAAAACGGAAAAATAAATCCCGCGGCTGTCGCGGCCATGTCAAACGTGAAGTTCTGGTGGAAATGCCGCGTTTGCGGTTATGAATGGCAGGCCGCGGCAAATAAAAGATGCGGCGCGGGAAGAGGATGCCCGTTTTGCGCGGGAAAAGTTGTTGTGGCGGGGAAAAACGACTTGGAGACGCTTTACCCCGAGATTGCGGCGGAGTGGGACTATGAGAAAAACGCACCTCTACTTCCTGCACAAGTGACTCCGCACAGCAATAAAAAAGTGTGGTGGAAATGTAAAGAGTTTGGGCATATATGGCAAACAAGTGTTAATGATAGGGTTAATGACAGCACAAAATGTCCGTTTTGCAGAAATAAAAAAGTATTAAAAGGCTTTAATGATCTGGCAACCACCAATCCCCGCCTCGCCGAGGAGTGGAGCGAGAAAAACGAAATAAAGCCGACGGAAGTCACCGCAGGCTCCGAGAAAAAAGTTTGGTGGAAGTGCCGTGCTTGCGGGCACGAATGGCAAGCGGTTATTTACAGTCGAAAAAATAATGGTTGTCCGATTTGCGGAAAGAAAAAAATAAAAAAACCCTTGACAAAGTAAAATAAATCTGATACAATTAAATTGCATACAATGAAAAGGAGGAGAAAACAATGTCAATCTACGATTTCACCGTCAAAAAGAGAAGAGAAGGGGAGCTTTCGCTCTCGGATTTAAAAGGCAAGGTCCTGCTTGTCGTCAACACGGCGACCGGCTGCGGCTTCACGCCGCAATACGAGGGCCTCGAAAAGCTCTACGCCAAATATAAGGACAAGGGCTTCGAGGTGCTCGATTTCCCCTGCAATCAGTTCGCGGGGCAGGCGCCCGGCACCGACGAGGAGATACACGAATTCTGCACCTTAAAGTATAAGACGACCTTCGACCAGCTCGCCAAGGTCGAGGTAAACGGCGAAAACGAGGAGCCGCTTTTCACCTTCCTGAAGGCCGCCATACCCGAGGACGAGATAAAGGGCGTCAAAAACAAGATGATAATGAAGTCCATAAAGGCCATAAGCACGTCCACCAAAAAAGACGGCGACATCAAATGGAACTTCACCAAGTTCCTCATAGGCCGCGACGGCGTCCCCGTAAAGCGCTACAGCCCGACCGTCGCCCCCGCCGACATTGAAAAAGACATTGAAGAACTGATCTGAAAGGGTGTTTTTAATGGCAGTATTGAAAGTATCGAAGGACGATTTCGAAAAAGAGGTTTTAGGCTCCGAAAAAACGGTGCTCGCCGACTTTTACGCCGACTGGTGCGGCCCCTGCCGCGCCCTTAAAGGCATTGTCGAGGAGATCTCGGAGGAGCTCGCCGACGTCAAGACCGTCAAGATAAACATCGACGACGACGAGGAGCTCGCCGAGACCTACGAGGTATTTTCCATCCCCTGCCTCATAGTCTTCAAGGACGGCGAAGAGGTCGCGAGGAGCGTCGGCCTTCGCCCGAAGGACGCGATCGTCTCGATGCTCGAGGGCGTATAAATGTATGACATTATAATAATCGGCGGCGGCCCCGCGGGGCTGACGGCGGCGGTTTACGCCCGCCGCGCCGAAAAGACGGCGCTGGTGCTCGAGGCCCTTGCCGCGGGCGGCCAGATAATCAAAACGCCGCTTATCGAAAACTACCCCGCCGCGCCGGCCATCTCGGGCGTCGATTTCGCCGAAAAGCTTCTTCGGCAGGCGAAAGACCTCGGCGCCGAAATAGTTTACGAAAAAGCGGTCGACATAAAAGACGGCAAGACCTTTACCGTCGTCACCCCGAAAAACGAATATTCGGCCAAGGCTGTAATTATCGCGACGGGCTCAGAGAGCCGAAAGCTCGGCCTCGAAAACGAGGACGAACTCATAGGCAGGGGCGTATCCTACTGCGCCACCTGCGACGGCGGATTTTTCCGTAAAAAGACCGTCGCCGTCGTCGGCGGGGGCAACACCGCGCTCGAGGACGCGCTCTATCTTTCCGAAGTCGCCGAAAAGGTCTATCTCATCCACCGCCGCGAAGGCTTCAGAGCCGACGAGACGAGCGTGGCGAGGCTCAGGGCGAAAGGCAACGTCGAGTTCGTTCTTAACAGCCGCGTCACCAAGCTTGTCGCCGAAAAGCGGCTTCAGAGCATAGAAATAACCGATAACGGCGGCGCCGTGCGGGACATCCCCGTAAACGGCCTCTTCGTCGCCGTCGGCAGAGTGCCCGAAAACCGGAACTTCGCAAAGCTTATAAAGCTCGACGAGGCGGGCTACGCCGTCGCGGCGGAAAACTGTCATACCGAAAGGGCGGGCGTTTTCGTCGCGGGCGACAACCGTCAAAAAGAGGTGCGCCAGCTCGTCACGGCCGCGGCCGACGGAGCCGTCGCCGCCACCGAAGCGGTAAAGTATATCAATTCGCTCTGATAATTAAAGAAAAAGCACGGCTTGACCGTGCTTTTTCTTTCTTGACACCGCAATCATAATAAGCTATTATAATTATATAATCGTTTAGGGGTTGAGGTCATGAAAAAATCCGCCGCGAAAGTTTTATGCTGTCTTCTCGCCTTGCTTACGGCCGTCTCCGCGCTTGCGGGATGCGGCGAAGTCGAAGAGGATTTACCGCCTCTTCCGCTTGAAGACGATCTTTTGCCTCAGTCGCCGTTTTTCTATACCGTCCGCGGCGGCAAAAACGGCGCCGACGTCCAGGAGACCGCGCTTGCTTTCAACGCGGTCTGTAAGGTCTTCGGCGGCGTTAACGGCGAGCCCTGCAAGGTCTACCGTTTTGGCAACGAGCCGACCTATTACGAGTGGATGGCGATGAAAATCGCCTGGACGGGCGACGCCGCCTACCTCCGCGAGCTTAAAGACAAAATAGTCGGCTGTCCGCAGACCGACAACGGCTATCTCTGGTCGTGGGGCACCTCGACCTATTGGCCGACGGGAGCGGGCGATATGCACTACGACGGACTTTTCCGCTTTGTCGCCGCCGTCGCCGAGATTTTAAGATACGAAGGCAGCGCGTCCTTCCTTGACGAAAAGGACGCCACCACCTACGGAAGCGATACCGCGAAGGACGCTTCGGCGGGCCGCACCGTCTACGAAAAGTGCGCCGCAGCCATGGACTACGCCGACAAGCTTCTTTTCGGCGGCACGGGCATTATAACCGTGACCGAACAGTCGGTCTATCTCAAAGACGGCGTCACACGCTTCGATATAAACGACAAGGGCGAGACCGTCTGGAACAACACGGGCCGCGCCGGAAGCTCCGGCTCGAATTACTGGGATAACCTCTGCTTCGGCCACAAGGACGCCTACGAAACCATGCTCTATTATCACGCCCTTCTCGCAATGCGCGACATTGAGACAATGCGCGGCGACTCCGAGGCGGCGAAGCGTCTGGAAGCCCGCGCCGACACGGTCGGAAAGGCCTTTAACGAGACCTTCTGGAGCGAGGAAACGGGCCGCTATATCGCCTGCATCGACGCCGACGGCAAAAAATGGGACCCCGGTCTGACGTTCTTAAACACCGAGGCGCTTTCTTACGGCCTCGGCGACGCGAAAAAGGCCGAGTCGGTACTTTCATGGATCGACGGCGACCGCATTATCGGGGGCGACACCCTCGGCGGCTATGAAATACTCGACTATTCGGGCGTCCTCATGAGAGCCATGAAGAGAAAGAAAAGGGACGAGCCCCGAAACTTCGTCCCGATAAGCAATACCGTAAGCATCGAAGATCTTTCCGAGGGAGGCCCCGCGTGGTGGAACAGTCTCGAAGGCGCCATAAACGTCGGCGAGAACGGCAACGCCGCCTACGGACGCCACCTTGAAAACGGCGGCTACATATTCTATACGGTCTACTACGAGCTTGCCGCCCGCGCGAAATACAGAGGAGCCGCAGACGTCGTCGCCCGCGCCGAAAATATAGCCGACGTCTACCGCTTCAACGGTCTGGATTCCGACAAGGGCAACTGGGTCGAGGGACTTGTGGACGAATACCCCGAAAGCGGTATAGTCGCCCGCGTGTTTATAGACTCTCTTTGCGGCATAACGCCGACCGCCGACGCTCTTACCGTCCGCCCCGATCTCCCGAAGAACGCGGCGACGCTCGGCGTCGAAAAGTTCTGTTACGGCGGCGCGGCGATGAGAATTGAAGTCGGCGGAGAGACCCTTTCGCTGCGCTCCGAAACCGCCCTTTCGGGTAAAATCGTATTCTACCCCGAAAAGTCGGGAGATTACAATATAACGCTCACTCTCGCGGACGGCACGACCGTCGCCGAAAAAATAAAAACCGACCGGGACGGCGCGGTCACCGCGGCGCTTGCGGGACGGGGCGCGGTATCGGTCGATATTTCGCCGTCGCGATAAAGATTTTCCGCGTTTTCTTGACAAACCACCCTTAAAATGTTATTATAATACCAAATAATAATAACGGAGGTTTACAAATATGGGACTTATAAAAGCAATCACCGGCGCCGTGGGCGGCGTGCTTGCCGATCAGTGGAAGGAATTCTTCTATTGTGAAGCTCTTCCCGCAGACGTTCTCGTCACCAAGGGCGTAAAACGCACCGGAAACCGCACCTCGAACACCAAAGCGAGCGACAATATCATCAGTAACGGCTCGGGCATCGCGGTTGCCGACGGCCAGTGCATGATCATAGTCGAGCAGGGCAAAATAGTCGAGGTCTGCGCCGAACCCGGCGAATTCACCTACGACACCTCTACCGAGCCGAGCATCTTCGCCGGAAGCCTCGGCAAGTCGATAATCGAGACCTTCAAGACTATCGGCAAGCGTTTCACCTTCGGCGGCGACACCGCGAAGGATCAGCGCGTCTATTACTTCAACACCAAGGAAATCACCGACAACAAGTTCGGCACCGCCAATCCCGTTCCCTTCAAGGTCGTCATAAACGAGGCCCTCGGCTTCAAGCTTTCCGTAGACCTCCGCATGAACGGCGTCTATTCCTATAAGATAGTCGACCCGCTCCTCTTCTACACCAACGTCAGCGGAAACGTCGCGAGCGAATACAGAAGAAGCGAGATCGACGCCATGTTAAAGGGCGAGCTCGTCATGGCCCTTCAGCCCGCTCTTGCAACCCTTTCGGCGGCCGGCGTCTCCTACGATCAGATACCCGCCCACACCAGAGAAGTCCGCGACGCTCTTAACGTCGAGCTCAAAAACGACTGGGGCAAGCGCGGCATCGAAGTCTTCTCGATGAATATCGGCGTGCCGTCGATACCCGAGGAGCAGAGAGCCAAGATAACCGAGTGGGAAGAAACCTCCATGACCTTGAATCCCAACGTCGGCGCCGCCCGTATGGTCGGCGGACAGATCTCGGCCATGAACAAGGCCGCCGAGAACGAAGGCGGAGCTATGACCGGCTTTATGGGTATGGGTATGGCGATGAACGCAGGCGGCAACAGCGCCGCTCAGAACCTCTACGCCATGGGCGCCACTCAGCCCGTGCAGCAGCAGGCCCCCGCCGCCCCCGCTCCCGCGGCCGCGGCAGTCGTCGGTTGGACCTGCCCCAAGTGCGGCAAAGAAGGCCAGACCGGCAAGTTCTGCGCCGACTGCGGCGCGGCCCGTCCCGAAGAGGCGTCCTACTGGACCTGCCCCAAGTGCGGAGCCAAATGCACCGGCAAGTTCTGCCCCGAGTGCGGCGAGAAGAAGCCCGCCGCGGCGCCCCTCTACAAGTGCGATAAATGCGGCTACGAACCCGAGGATCCCTACAATCCTCCCAAGTTCTGCCCTGAGTGCGGCGACCCCTTCACCGACGGCGATATAGTTAAATAATTGCAAAACGCGCCTGCCGCCCGTCTTTTGACGGGCGGCTTTTTTTATGTTTTCGCTTAGAAATTGCTGTTGGCGCAATTGCAGCCGCTTCCGAGCGAGTTGCAGCCGCAGCCCTTATCGCCGTTAAAGAAGAGAAGAACGACTATGGCGGCGATGAAGATCCAGAAGAGAGTGCCGTTGGTGAGGCAGTTGTTATCGGTGCACATCGTGGTGACCTCCTTTCCTTATAGTTCCATTCTATGAGGAAGGAGGTTTTTTTGTTAATCGTTGCAGTTCTTTGCAGTTTGCGGGCGGTAAAATCATGGTGCAAACGAAAAGGGAAGGAGGATAAAAATGAAAGGTCTTACCAAAAAGGTCGTCGTGAACAGACTGTTACGCTACGTCGCCTCCGTTTCGGGAAACGAGGACGAGATACCCACGGCGGCGGGTATGGCGAACTACCTCGGCATGACGAAGGAGGAGCTTTTCGCCCTCGAACGCTCGGAGGACGCCGACGTCAGAAAGGCTTACTGCAAGGCGATGAACGACCTCGAGCATTTTCTGCTGTCGGGCGCGGCTTTCAAGCGGATAAACTCGTCGCTCGCGGCCCTTTGCCTTAAAAATCTCTTCGGCTACGGCAAGGAGTCCGACGGCGACGACGACCTCGATCTCACTCTCACCGTGGCGGGTGAGAAAAAGTGAAGCGGGAGATAGAGGTCACCGAAAAACAGGCCGCCTTCATAAAGACCGACGCCGACGAGGTCTTTTTCGGCGGCGCGGCGGGCGGCGGCAAGTCCTGCGCGCAGGTCATAGACGCCCTCTTTTTCGCGTATTCGCACGCGGGCTCAAGGCAGCTGGTTTTGCGCCGCACCTTTCCCGAGCTTGAGCGGAGCATCGTGCCGTTATGCCGCAGGTTTTATCCGAAAGAGGCGGGCAAATACATCTCGTCAAAGCACGTCTGGCGTTTCAAAAACGGCTCATTGATAGAGCTCGGCTACCTCGAGGCCGAGGAGGACGTCACGAGGTATCAGTCGGCCGAATACGACGTCATCCGTTTCGACGAGCTGACGCACTTCACAGAAAGCCAGTATCTCTATATGCTCTCGCGCCTTCGCGGCGCAAACGGTTTTCCGAAGCAGATGAAGTCGACGGGCAACCCCGGCGGCGTCGGCCACGCCTTCGTCAAAAAGCGGTTTATAGACGATCCCGACGCCGTGGTAAACGGCAGGCGTTTTCAGTTCATCCCGTCCTTCGTGCGGGATAACCGCTTTCTCACCGAGGCCGACCCCGGCTACGAAAAGCGGCTTTCGGAGCTTCCCGAAAAGGAGCGCCGCCGCCTTCTCGAAGGCGACTGGAACTTTTTCGACGGCGCCTATTTCTCGGAGTTTTCGCCCGCCGTCCATATCGTAAAGCCTTTCGATCTGAGCGGCTATACCCGTTTCCGCTCGCTCGACTACGGTCTCGACATGACCGCCTGTCTTTGGTGGGCGGTCGACGCCAAGGGCGACATGTATATTTACCGCGAGCTTTACGAAAGCGGCCTGACGCTTTCGCAGGCGGCCGAAAGAATAACGGAGCGCACGCCGCCGTTTGAGGATATAGTCTACACCGTCGCCTCGCCCGACCTTTGGAACAGAAGGCAGGAAAGCGGCTTTTCGGGCGCCGAGATAATGTATTCGGCGGGTCTTACAGGTCTCATTCCCGCCGACAGCGGCCGCGTGAGAGGACTTAGGAGGCTACGCGAGCTTTTGCGGTGCGACGGCGGCACCTCGCCGAAGCTTCGCTTTTTCGAGGGATGCTGCCCCAACCTCGTGAGGTGCCTCCCGCTTCTGCGCCACTCCGACCGCGACCCCGAGGACGTCGCGGGAGAGCCGCACGAGATAACCCACGCGCCCGAATCCCTTCGCTACGGCGCGATGTCGCGCCCGTCCGTCCCCGAAAAGGGGACGCCCGCTCCCTCGGAGCGAAGCTTCGGCGACCCGTTCGCGAAAGACGCGGACGACGGCGCGCCGAGCTACCAATATCTTTACTGTTAGGAGAGAAAAAATGGAACTTTTTTGCATAGGCCTTTCGGCGGGCGTCGCCCTGTCGGCTGTATTCGCCATTTTAAGCGGCTGCCTTTGGCGTCGCGCCCGGAACAAAAAGGCCGCGAAGGACGCCGACGCATACTATGCCGCCGACGAAGAGATCGAAGCCATAATGAACTATAACGGAGAGGAAACGAAATGAGAAAAATAAAAGACGAAGCCTTCACCCGCGACTGGGGACTTTACGTGAAAGGCGCCGACTGGCTGTCGACGACGGGCTACAGGACGTCCGCCCGTAAAAACGAGCGTTTTTACAGAGGCGATCAGTGGGCGGGCGTCAAGGCGGGCAATCTCCCGACCCCCGTCTTCAACATTTTCAAGCGCATTACCGACTACGTCGTCTCCTACGTCGCATCGTCGCCCGTAAAAATCAGCTTCACCGCCGACGACAGGGAAGCGGGCGAGCTCTTGGGTCTCGAGTGCGAAGCCGCGTGGGAAAAGGACAAGATGGATAAAAAAATAAGAAAAGCTCTTCTTGACGCCGCCATCACGGGCGATATGTGCGCCCACGTCTACTGGGACGGCAAAGAGGGACGTCCGGGCGGCGCCTTCGGCAATTTCAGGACGGAGATACTTGACGCCGAAAACGTCTTTTTCGGCGACGTGACGACGCCCGAGGTCGAGCGCCAGCCCTATATCCTGATAGCGGGCCGCGCCTTTACCTCCGAACTCATCGGCGAGGCGAAGGCGGCGGGCGTCCCCAAAAAAGAGGCCGAAAAGATAGTCCCCGACTCCGATACCTATTCGGTCGAGACCTCCGACGGCACGCCCCGCACAACCTACGTCGTCGTCTACCGCAAGGGTAAGGACGGCTTTATTCATTACAGCAAATCGACCCGCGAGGCGGTCATAAGAGAGGACGTAAACACGGGCCTTCGCCGCTATCCCGTGGCGTTTGCCAACTGGACGGAGAAGAAGGGGAGCTTCCACGGCGAAAGCTTCTGCGGCGGCATCGTCCCCAATCAGATATTCATAAACAAAATGTTCGCCATGTCGATGAAGAGCCTCATGGACACCGCCTTCCCCAAGGCCGTCTACGACAAGACCAGGGTTTCGGGCTGGACCAACGCCGTCGGCACCGCCATCGGTGTCAACGGCGACGTCTCGGGCGTGGCGAAATACCTCGAGGGCAAGGGCATAGACCCCGACGCCATGACCGTCGCCGACAGGACGATAAAATACACCGAGGAGTGCCTCGGCGCGACCGACGTCTTACTCGGACAGAGCATCCGTCCCGACAACGCCGCCGCCATAGCGGCCCTCGGCCAGAACGCCGCGATCCCGATGGAGCTTATAAGGCAAAGCCTTTACGATTTCATCGAGGACGTCGCGCTTATCTGGCTCGACTTCTTGAAGACCAAGTTCACGGCCGAAAAGACGATAACCGTCGAAAAGGACGGCAAGCTCGAAACGCTCCGCTATCTGCCCGAGATAATAAGAAGGGCGGAGGCGAGAGTAAAGATAGACGTCGGCCCGTCGGCCTACATCTCCGAGCTTTCGTCCGTCGGCGTGCTCGGAAACCTATACTCTTCCGGCGCCATCAACGCCGTTCAGTATATAGAGCGTTTACCGAAGGGCTACGTCCCCGCGGCAAACGAGCTTATCGAAGAGCTTTCCTCCCACCCCGAGGAAAAAAGCGATATGTGAAAGGAGCGACATAAATGGATGAGAAGATACCCGAAGCTGAGCCCTTCCGCCTCAAAGTGAAATACAACCACGAGGAGATGTATCTCCCCGAGGACGAGGCGGCGGCCCTCGCGCAAAAGGGCATGAACTACGACAAGCTTCAGAAAAGCTACGAGGAGTTGAAAAACGACAGAAGCGCCGACCTTTTGGACGAGCTTACGAAAGAATACGGCTTTGAAAACAGAGCCGAGTTTCTTGAGACGCTTAAGAAAGGGACGTCCGACGACTCCGACGGCGAGCTCAAAGCCTTTCTTCGGGAAAACCCCGACCTCGACCCCCGCTCCGTCCCCGACGAGGTGATAACCGATTACCTCGGCGGCAAAAGCATATCCGAAAGCTATCTCCGCCACCGTCTGACCAAAGAAAAGGAGAGTCTGCAGACGGAGATAGAAAGACTCCGCTCTCTTCTCGAAATAAAGGAAGAGAACGCGAGAAACGCCGAAACGGCAAACGGGTCTTTGGCCTCCGCGGCGCCCGCGGCGGGAGAGTATTACAGCTCCGACGAGCTTGACGCTCTCTCCGACAGCGAGCTTGAGCATAACCTCGAACGCGCCGTCAGGTCGATGAGCAGACTTTCCGGAAAACTATAATCAAAGGAGAAAAACAAAATGGCATACACAACTTTCAAACCCAAGATATGGGCCAAGGCGATCGAAAGGGAGAGAGACACCCTCTCCGTCGGCGCCGCTCTCTGCAACAGGAGCTATGAGAAGGACGTCGCCAACATGGGCAACTCCATCCAGATAAACTGGACCAGGCGTCCCACCGTCAGGAGCTACACCGTCGGCACCGACATCACCGCTCCCGAGGTCCTCGAGGGAATCGGTTCGGCCGTCCTCGAACTCAATCAGCTCAAATACGTCAACTTTATGGTCGACGACGTCGACGAGCTTCAGTCGGCTCCCGACATAATGGAGAGCTGCATGCACGAGGCCTCCGCGGCCATAGCCGCCGACGCCGACAAATACGTCTACGGCCTCTACGCCGACGCGGGCTCCAGCATCACCAACTTTGGGGTAAACAACCTCAACATCACCGACGTGATCTCGCAGGCCGCGCAGACGCTCTACGAGCACGACGTCCCGCAGAACGAGGAAATTTTCCTCGAGGTCTCGCCCGAGATCTATCAGATCATGTGGCAGGCCAAGATACTCCGCGAAACCCCCAACGGCGACGCCTTCGGAAGCGGCTTCGTGGGCATGTACGACAACTTTAAGGTCTACATGAGCAACTGCCTCACAAAGGATGCCGCCGGCGCAACCTACTGCTTCGCCAGAACGAGAAAGGCCATAGCCTTCGTCGGTCAGATGAAGAAGATGGAAGCCTATCGCCCCGAGGGCCTCTTCGCCGACGCGGTCAAGGGACTCCACGTCTACGGCGCCAAGGTCGTCCGCCCGGACGAGCTTGTCGTTCTCAAGCTAAAGAAGGCGTCCTAACGACGTTAAAACGCCGCCGTCCTCACTTTTGAGGACGGCGGCCAACCCGACAAAAAGAGGTGTAAAAAATGTCAACTACCGTAAACGACGTCTTCCTTCGCGCAATGGCTTTGTGCGACTGCCTTGACGAAAACGGACAGGTCATAAACGCCGACCACACGGCGATATTTGCCGCCAGGGCGCCGATGCTCTGCGACGCCGCCCAGCGCGGACTTTTATATTACGCCGCCTACTATAAGACGACTACCTTCGTCTTCACCGCCGAGGGGGCGGGCACCCTCCCCATACCCGACGACTACGTCGCCACGGTGCGCCTCCTTTGCGACGGCGTCGACGCGACGGGCTTCGGAAGTCCCGTGAGGATCGTCGGCCGCAACTTCGTCAAGGACCGCGGCTACGCGGGCACGGTCACCTTTCATTATCAGGCTTTTCCCGCCGAGGTGACCGCCCTGTCGAGCCTTTTTTCATATCCCGACGGCGTGATACTCGCCACCCTTCCTTACTATCTCGCCTCGGTCTTTCTCGAGGACGAAGACCCCTCGCTTTCGAAATATTACGCCGACGCCTACGAAAAGGCGCGCCTCGCGATAAAGACGGCCTCCTTCCAGTCGGAGTTTTACGAGATAGGCGACGCGGTCGGAACGGAGTGTGGAAGCTGTGGCGCGAACTGATACCGCGGTCGAGATAGACCGCTTTTTAGGCATAAACGACGACGCCGCAAACTCGGGCAGACAGGGCGAGGCGGCCGCCATGAGCAACTTTTTCATAACACGCGAGGGCAAGCTTCGGAAACGAAACGGCATAAACCGTATTTCGCGTAACGGCGTGACGGGAAAAGTGCTCGACGTCGTGGAGTTTGCAACGACCACACTCGCGACCTATTCCTTTTTCGTCCTCACCGAGACGGCGCTCTGGGGTTATAACCTTACGACCCGTTCCTTCGCCGCGGTTTACAACCGTCCCGTGGCGGGGCCGGGCGCCGTCTTCGAAAAAGACGACCGCCTTTACCTTATAGGCGCGGGCGACTTCGTCCGCTTCGACAGAAACCTCGGCTGCGAGTCCGTCGAGCCCTATATCCCGACGGTAAACATCGGAAAAAACTCTTCGGGCACGGTATTCACGCCCTACGAAAAGCCGAACAGGCTGACGTCAACCGTCCGCGAGGAGTTCACGACCGACGACGACGCGACCGTCTACAAAATGAAGTATAAAAACATATCCGACGTGTCGGTGACGGGCATGAGTTTATTACCCTCCTACACCGTCAACTCGGAAAACGGATATATCACCTTCGCCTACACTCCCGCCCCGGGCGGCAGGATAACCGTTACCTACACGACCGCCGATCTCGCGGGACGCGATACCGCGATCAAAAACGCGGCGGGCGCCGTCTTTTTCGGCGGCACGGGCGACGGCGACCTCTTCGTCTGGAACGGGACCGACAACCTCCGCTATTACACAGAGGGCGGCGACGTCTCCTATTTCCCCGAGGACAACTGCGACACCGTCGGCAACGGTAAAATCGAGGACATGGTGAGATATTACGGCAAAATGCTCGTCTTCACGACCGACGGCATCTTCTCGAGCGTTTTCGAGGCGTCCCCGGAGGGCGATATAAGCTATCCGACGACCCTCATAAACTCAGACTGCCGCTACCTCTCGTCGAAGGTCGTCACGGCGGACAACCACCCCGTGTTTATCAGTATGTCGAAGCTGAAGCGGGTCGTCTCGACATCGGTCCTGGGCGAGAAAAACGTCGAGACCGTGAGCGGCAGGATCGAAAGGACTTTGATCTCGCTCGGCGCGTCGGACGTCTTTTCGGTCGAGTCGCGCGGCGAGGTATGGATAACGGCGACGGGCTCCGTCATCGTCTGGAACACGGAGCAAAACGTCTTTTACCGCCTCGACGGCTTCAACGCCGCCTACGTTTTCGACCTCGCCGCGGGCGTCCGCTTCATCGACTCGGACGGAAAGCTCTGCGTCTTCACCTACGGATACTCCGACATAGACGGCGAAGGGAACGAGACTCCCGTCTCGGCCTACTGCTACCTCGCGGGACTCGATTTCGGTCTGCCGTTTTCGGTAAAACGCCTAAACGACGTCTATATCGAAACGGGCAAGGAGGAGACTGAGGGCGGCGAAATAGCCGTCGTGACGGGCGGCGCGGGCGCGGCCGCGACGGTGAGCATAACCGCGGGCGGAATCTGCCGCAAAAAGCTTTCGGGCGAGCGCTTCGTTTCGCTCGACCTCATGATAAGGTCGGAAGGCGAAGGCGAGAGTCTGACCGTCAGAAAGACGGCGGTGGGCGCGACCCGCCTCGGCGGCGTCAAGCGCGGTTAAAATGCCGTAAAGACGGCTGAAAGGAGTAAAAATGGCAACACTTGATTCCATAATAAAGGAGCTTAACGGGCTCATCCCGAAGAGCGCCGACAGCGCCGCGAAAAACGGCGAATACGTGACTAAAAACGTCGCCGATCTCAACACGGCGTTGAAGAAGCTCCGCAATTCCTACAAGATAAAGAAAAAGCGGATAGCCGCCGAGTCGGAGGCGGCGAGGGAGGCCGCCTACCGCGAGAAAGCGGCGAAATTCCGCGATAACGAGCAAAAGAAAAGGGGAGTTGAAAACGAGTCGCGCGTCCGCGCCCGGAACAAGGAGCTCATAAACTTCTATAAGGGCATAACGGGCGCCGAGTCGGAGGGCGACAAAGAGGACGTCCTCGAAAAAGCGCTCGCCGAAAAAGGCGTCCTCGACCGCGAGCACCGCGACACGGTATACGACCTCGAGCTGAGGGAGGCGGCGGCCGAGGCCAAGAGGGAAGCAGAGAAAAAGCTTCTCGACGAGGAACGGAAGTCGGCGGAGCAAAATCTCACCGAGCAAACCAGAAACAAACTCGAGTCGCTCGCGAGAGAGCTCCGCGAGGAGCAGAGGGTAAGCGACCTCAAAGACCGCGCCGACGGAGAGGGCGGCCTTTCGGACGACGAGCTTTTCGATATATGCAACTACATCCTGACCTCGTCCTATTACAAGGGCTACCTCTATCGCTCGATGGTAAATCAGCGCTATAAGGAGCTCAAGGAGTCGGGCAACCTCACCGAGAGCGACCTCGCGAGGATCAGAAAACTCCTCAAGATCAAGGAGGGCTCCTGATGCTCGGTAAAATGAGCGCCGTCTTCAAGACGGCCTTCGCGGCGGTCGCGACCGCGGCAAATTATCTGCTCGGCGGCTTCGACGTCTCGCTCATCGCGCTTTTCGTCTTCATGGCGCTCGACTACGCGACGGGCGTTATGTCCGCCGCCCACCGCGGCGAACTGTCGAGCAAGGCGGGATTTTCGGGGATACTGCGAAAAATCACCGTCGTCGCCTGCGTAATAGTCGCCGTCATGCTCGACCGACTGCTCGGCACCGAGCACGTCTTCAAAATGATGTTTTGCTATTTTATGATAGCGAACGAAGGACTTTCGGTGCTTGAAAACGCGGGCGAGATGGGCGTGCCGCTCCCCAAAAAGCTTATTGACGCCTTAAAGCAACTTCGCGGCGAAAACGACGAATAAAAACTAAAAACACCTTCGGAAACGAAGGTGTTTTTTACGTCTTATTTGCTTTCGGTCGGCGCGGCCGCTTTTTTCTTTTTCGGGGGCTTTTCTATCTCGCCCGCCTTCTGCAGCGCGATCTTGGTGATGACGGGCCCGAAAAGCTCGTAGATAAGCGTGGCGCAAAGCACCACCGTCGTAATGGTCGAGGCTATTTCGGGGAACTCGTTGGCGACTATCTGCGCCATACCTATCGCGACGCCCGCCTGCGGCAAAAGTGCGAAGCCGAGATATTTTTTAATGTTCGGGTCGGCCTTGGTGACGGCGGAGCCCAAGAAGGCGCCCGTCCACTTGCCCAAAGACCTCGCGGCGAGGTAAACGATACCCACCACGCCCACCGAGGCAATAACTCCGACGTCAAGGTCGGCGCCCGAGAGGACGAAGAAAAGCAAAAACAAAGGAGGCGTCCAACGCTCCGACGACTCGGTGATGACGTCGGAATCCTTGCGGAGGTTGCAAAACGTCGCGCCCGTCATCATGCAAACCAAAAGCGACGAAAGCGAGACGCCGAGAAACTCGTCGAAGGCGAGCGACGCTCCGACGCCCGCCAAAACCGCCGTAATAATAAGGCAAAGCTTGTTTGCGCGCGAGTGGAAAAACCTTACGCAAAGGGCAAGCAAAAGTCCGATAACGAAGCCTATCGCCACCGAGAGAACGATCTCGAGAAGCGGCTCCAAAAGAATGCTTTTGACGCTTACGCCCTCGTTGTTATATAGGGCGATGGCAAGCGAATTCGATATGGCGAAGACCATAAGTCCCACGGCGTCGTCAAGCGCCACGACGGGTAAAAGCGCGTCGGTGACGGGACCCTTCGCCTTATACTGCTTCACCACCATAAGAGTCGCGGCGGGAGCCGTCGCCGTCGCTATAGCTCCTAAAACAAGCGCTTCCGAGACGGTGGTAAGTCCGAAAAATGTGAGGGCGAGCAGGCAGATATCGACGAAAATGACCGTCGTCAGCGCCTGAAACATGGTTATCGTTATGACCTTGCCGCCGATTTTCTTTATGTTCGCGAACTTGAAGGAGCCGCCTATCGAAAAAGCTATGAAGCCGAGCGCTATAGTCGTGATTATCGAAAAGCTTTCGAGCGTCTCTTTGCTTACGAGATGTCCGACGCAAGGGCCGATAAGAAGTCCCGCGACGAGGTAGGCGGTGACGTTCGGAAGTCTTACGAGCTTTGCGAGACGTCCGACCAAAAGCGCCGACGCGATCATTACGGCAAGCGAAAAAATTATTTTAAGACTTTCGCTCATTTAATGGCTCAGACCTTCCATATAAGTGACCGGCACGGCGAAAATAATGCCGCTGTCGGGCTTGTCGAGCCCGCCCGTGACGTCGTTGACGATCTTCGAAATGGCGTGGACCTTCTCGTCCTCCGTCACCATTAAGATCGTCTTGCTCTTCTCCCTTTCGGGGTTTAAGAAAAGGCGGAAAGCGGAGGTGAAGCTTATCTCGTCTTCCTGACTTAAAGACCGCGCCATGCCCGTCGACTCGAGAATCGTCGCGCCGGTGAAGCCGTGCAGGGTAAGCTCGTGTAAAAGCGCCTCGAAGCAGTCGGTCTGATTGAGGACAATAGTCACCAATACCATAATATTACCTCCTTATTTGCTGTGAGCGGCCATACGCAAACGCTGCGCGTGGTCGAGTATTCTCTTCCTTATTCTTATGTTCTTGGGGGTTATCTCCAAAAGCTCGTCGGGAGCGATGAACTCGAGGCTCTCCTCAAGACTTAAGTGGGTGCAGGGAGTGAGGCGCAAGGCCTCGTCCTTGCCCGCGGCGCGCATATTGGTCTGATGCTTCTGCTTGCAGACGTTTACCGCGATGTCGTCGCCCTTCGGCGAGCAGCCGACCACCATGCCCGCGTAGACGGGCACGCCGGGGCCTATGAAGAGCTTTCCGCGCTCCTGGGCGTTAAAAAGTCCGTAGGTTATCGACTCGCCCGACTCGAAGGCGATGAGCGCGCCCGACGAGCGGGTCGGGATCTCGCCCTTGTAGGGCGCGTATTCGTGGAAGACCGAGTTCATTATGCCCTTGCCGCGGGTGTCTGTCAGAAACTCGTTTCTGTAGCCGAAAAGTCCGCGGGAGGGGATGTAAAACGTGAGACGCGTCCTTCCGCCCATGGGCGCCGAGGCGACCATCTCGCCCTTGCGGCGTCCGAGCTTCTCGATAACGCTTCCGACGTATTCGTCGGGGACGTCAATGGTGACCTCCTCGACGGGCTCGCACTTCACACCGTCGATAACTTTTATGATGACCGACGGGTTGGAGACCTGAAACTCGTAGCCCTCGCGCCTCATCGTCTCGATGAGGACGGAAAGGTGCATTTCGCCCCTGCCCATGACCTTGAAGCACTCGGTCGAGTCGGTGTCGGACACCTTTAAGGAAACGTCCTTAAGCAATTCCTTGTAAAGCCTGTCGCGTAAATGCCTCGAGGTGACGTATTTTCCCTCGCGGCCCGCGAAGGGGCTGTCGTTAACCATAAAGTTCATTTCGAGCGTCGGCTCGGATATCTTCACAAAGGTTATCGGCGTGACGTCCGACGGGTCGCAGACGGTGTCGCCAATCGTAAGACCCTCTATGCCCGAAAGCGAGACGATGTCGCCCACGGTCGCACTCTCCACTTCGACCTTCTGAAGCCCCGAGAACTGATAAAGGGTGTTTATCTTGGCCTTGTAGGGCGCGCTGTCGCCGTGGTAGTTGCAGACCATGACCTCGGCGCCGCTCCTTATGACGCCGCGGTCGACGCGGCCTATGCCTATACGTCCGACGTAATCGGAGTAGTCGAGCGACGAGATAAGCATCTGCAAGGGCGCGTTTTCGTCGCCCTCGGGCGGATCTATGTAGTTTATGATAGTCTCGAAAAGGGGCGTCATGTCGGCCGTCTGCTTATCGGGCAGATAAGAGGCGGTGCCGCTTCTTCCCGAGCAGAATACGAAGGGACTGTCAAGCTGTTCTACGCTCGCGTTAAGCTCCAAGAAAAGCTCCAGAACCTCGTCCCTTACCTCGCTTATCCTCGCGTCGGGCTTGTCGACCTTGTTTATGACGACTATGACCTTAAGCCCGAGGTCGAGCGCCTTTTGTAAGACGAAGCGGGTCTGGGGCATGGGGCCCTCGGCGGCGTCGACCAGAAGCAGCACGCCGTTTACCATTTTGAGCACGCGCTCCACCTCGCCGCCGAAATCGGCGTGACCGGGGGTGTCTATAATGTTTATTTTGATGCCCTTATAGACGACCGAGGTGTTTTTCGAGAGGATGGTAATGCCGCGCTCTCTTTCGAGGTCGTTGCTGTCCATAACGCGCTCGGCGACGACCTGGTTGTCGCGGAAAACGCCCGACTGCTTAAGGAGCACGTCGACGAGCGTCGTCTTGCCGTGGTCGACGTGGGCTATTATTGCGATGTTTCTGATGTCGTTCCTTATCAAGAGATATTTCCCCGTTTCAACTTATTATTTTTTTACAAATATATATTATATCACTTATACTTGCGCCTTGCAAATGTTTTTTCCACCCACGGCGCGGAGAAATTGCTCGTATTAAAAATAATTGACAAAATAATAATTTTTTAGTATAATATTACCAACAAATATAAGAAAGGAAGTACTTTAATGGTAAAACGTGCAATTTCAGTTGCTGTTTGTTTAATGCTTCTTGCGGCCGCCGTGCCGTTTTCCGCGGTGTCCGCGGAAACGATTCCCGAGACGCCAAAGGCGTTAGCGGCGGAAGAACTCCCCGACGCGATGATCGGCAAAATCTCCGAGAAAACGCTTGTCGCGAGAGTGAACGATTTTGAAGACGACCCCTATTCACTCGTCTTCGCAAATGACGACGGCACCTATTCTCTCTTTTATTTCAGCGAGCCCGTGAAATACACGGCCGCCGACGGAACGGTCAAAGACAAAAGCACCGCCATTTCGGAACAAAACGGAGCTTTCCGCTCGGGCGATAACGACTTTTCGGCCGTTTTACCATACGGCGCGGCAGAGGGCGTCACGTTCTCCTACGGCGAATATGCCGTTACCTTCAAGGCAAACGGCGCGGCCGAAACTTCGCACGCCGTCAAAACGGGCCGCGACTGCGTTATCTATGCAAATATCTTTAAAAACGTTTCTCTCCGTTACACCATGCTCCTTAACGGCCTGAAGGAAGATATTATTTTGACTTCGCCCGATTGTTCCGAAAGCGTTTCTTTCACGGTTTACACAAACGGACTTTCGCTTTCCGAATACGAGGACGGCTATTATTTCGCCTCGGGCGACGAAAAGCTTTTCAAGCTCGGCGAGCTTACGGTCGAGGACAGCTCGGGTATCTTCGACGAAAAGGAATACGCACACGAAATGACGGTCGAGACGGTCGAAGACGGCGAAGAATACAAGGTCACGTTAACGGTCGACCGCGCTTATCTCGACGACCCCGCGAGAGTTTATCCCGTTTACGTCGACCCGACCATTACGCTTAATACCAAGACTCAAATCGAGGACACCACTCTGTTTTCAGGTCAGCCGACCAGCAATTACGGCGGATTTAAGAATATACGCACGGGGTATTACAACACGACTTATAAACAGAGTTATACCCTGATGAGATTTCCAGGGCTAACGTCGACTTCGTTTAATTTTTGTTATGCCTCCGAAATAACAAGCGCGGATTTATATCTTTATTCACAGGAAAACCGTTCAACAAGCACTTGGATACAGGCAAACTTTTATTCGGGAACAGACTGGGACGAGGATTATATAACATATAATACCGCGGTTTATCCTTTTTATTCCTTAGGCATGATGGGGTTGACGGCAGTTCCGTCTAATGCAACCGCAGGGTATATTTCCGTTGATATTACTTATGCTCTTCAAACATGGAAAGGAGGAACATATTCAAACAGTCCCTTTAATAAAGGCATATGCTTAACAGGGCCAATGTCATCCGGCAGTTGTCTTAATATAAAATCTACCGAAGCGCCATCAAACAAACCGTATTTAACGGTCGTTATTACGCCGACGCTATCGGAAAGCAGTGTTACAATTGAGTATACTACTTCAAAACAGTTGTCATATACGATAGGCGGTAGTGTTCCCTGCGCGTCCGCATGGCTCTCAAGCAATAATTCTGTTGCAACTGTTTCTAACAGCGGCCTCGTGACGGCGGCAGGGGTTGGCAGTTGTCAAATATATGTATATGGTATTCCAAATAATGCTTTGATTGTTGCGGTTTGCGATGTTAGTGTGGAATATATCATTTTTGAAACTCCGATTATTAATATGAATAAGGAAGATCTACAATTTGGGCAAAAAACTAAAAACACTATTCAAAGCATTAATTCCTTAATCAGTGACTCGTATTTTACAGATTCTGTTACTTCATTAAGACAAAAAATGATTAATACTTGCGAATTTGTAGGAAACACTCCTGCTCCTAATTACGCAATTGATATGATTGACTTTTTTATTAACGGTGAAAACAGAAATATTGTGGATTACAGCAATAACGATTTAATAAATGACGTTGAAACCCATAGTTCAACAACAGCTTTTATAAATGATATAAATACGCAGATAAAAAATCAGCTGTTAAGCGGCAAAACAATGGTCGAGCTCTATGGATTTATTTCCGTCAATAAGCCAGTTTATTCATTAAATCATCCTTTGGCTTTTTGTATTCATGGCACACAATATGCGAGAGTCTCTATTACTTCGTACTCTGTTACAGGAACAAATTATTCTGCTTCATTACATATAGTATTAAAAGATGTATTCGGTTTAGCAACTGATGATATAACACGACCGACAGGATGGCTTGACGGTTTTTTTAGCTGGTACGTATTACAACACTATGACGGATATAATGGAGCGCATAAGCCGTTTATTACTGTAATTGAGTTTGATACTATTGTTTCGGGAACGCTTTAGTTTTAATTACGGAGGGGTATTAATATGGCAAAAAAACGGGGCTTTACCTTTGTGCGAATAGTTGCCGCGGCTTGTCTGATATTGTATTCTGCTATATTTGGCTTTTGGCTTATAATAATATCTTTAGATTATATTATTATTAATCACTATCCTTTCGATATTGAAATTATCTTTTTCACTGTTCACTATTTGGCCATAACAGCTATTGCGACTTCAATGATTGTTCGGAATAATGTATTAACCTCGATCGGCGCGGCGGTTTGTTGTCCGTTTGCGGTCGGAAGATTGATCACTATGATACGCGAATATCAACACGGTATTATGCGCTTATCGGACCCGATTGCGTCTGCGCTTTACTTGGCAATGTGGGTTGCTTTGGCTTTTTTCGGAATTCCAAGAATAAAAAAAGCAGCCGGCATTATTGCCGCAATACTGTCTGTAGCATGGTTTGCCGTCACTATGCTCGGAACCCTTGAAAGCGTGGATTTTTCTCCTTTATTGCCTTTTTATGAGAGTTCCCTCAAAAAATTATTGTTGCCGATAGGGATAATCTTTATTGCAATATCGGCAAGGGAGAAACCTGTGAAGAGGGATAACAAGTTATAAGCCGTTTGTAACATTGGCGGTTTTTTGAGCCTTTGAAAAATATGTTGACTAAAGCATAAACCCACGCCCCCGCGCCATCGGCGCGGGGGCGTTCTTTTTTTCTTACTTTATCGCTTTCAAAAGGGCGTCTTTTTTGGTCACCTTTTCAAAGGAAACGCCGAGGTCCTCTCTACCCATGTGGCCGTAGGCGGCAAGCCCCGAATAGATGGGCTTACGGAGGTCGTAATAGTCTATTAACGCGCCCGGACGGAGGTCGAAAACCTCCGATACCGCCGCCGCCACGGCTTCGTCGGGAACTTTTCCCGTGCCGAAGCTGTCGACCGTCACCGAGACGGGTGACGCCACGCCTATGGCGTAGGCTATCTGCACCTGCGCTCTTCTCGCGAGCCCCGCCGCGACAATAGTCTTGGCGATGTTTCTCGCCGCGTAGGCGCCGCTGCGGTCGACCTTGGTCGGGTCCTTGCCCGAAAACGAGCCGCCGCCGTGGCTCCCCATGCCGCCGTAGGTGTCGACTATTATCTTGCGGCCCGTCAGTCCCGAGTCGCCCACGGGGCCGCCTATCACGAACCGCCCCGTCGGGTTTATGTAATATTTCGTTTCGGCGTCGAGCATGCCGTAAGGGAAGACCTTTTCGATGACCTCGCTTTTCACGGCCTCGACAATCTCGCTCTGGCTCACGTTCCCGTCGTGCTGCGTCGAGACGACCACCGTGTCTATCCTCGCGACGCGCCCTTCGCCGTCGTATTCGACGGTCACCTGCGTCTTGCCGTCGGGACGTAAAAACGGCACCGTGCCGTCCTTGCGGACTTTCGCGAGCCTCTTTGCGAGCTCGTGCGCCTTCTGGATGGGCATCGGCATAAGCTCGGGCGTTTCGTCGCAGGCGAAGCCGAACATCATGCCCTGGTCGCCCGCGCCTATAAGATGCTCGCTCCCCGCTCGCCCCTCGAGCGCCTCCGATACGCCCATGGCGATATCGGGCGACTGCTCGTCTATCGACGTCACGACGCCGCAGGTGTCGGCGGAAAAGCCGTAGGCGAGGTCGTTATAGCCTATGCGGCTTATGACGCGCCTGACGGTCTTGGGGATGTCGACGTAGCAGCTCGTCGTTATCTCGCCGAAGACGTTTACGAGCCCCGTCGTCGCCGTCGCCTCGCAGGCCACGCGCGCCGCGGGGTCTTTTTCGAGTATTTCGTCGAGCACGGCGTCGGCTATCTGATCGCAGATCTTATCGGGGTGACCTTCGGTCACCGATTCCGACGTGAAAAGTCTTCTTTGCATAATATCACTCCGTAAAAAAGCTCCGTCCGAAAGGACGGAGCAAATTATCTCATCTCCGGCTTTCGCCTCAGGATTTGGCACCTTACTTTTTTGCAGGTTGCCGGGCTTCACAGGGCCTGTCCCTCTGCCGCTCTTGATAAGAAAATTTTTAATTTGACGATATTATAATACAAAAACAGACCTTTGTCAACAGTTTTTCGCGTCCCACTTTTTCGCAAATTCCGTAAGCGCCTTTTTCCGAAGGTAATAGGTCTGCCGCTCGGAGTAATTAAGCTCCATCGAGACCGCCACCCACGACTTGCCGCGCAAATACCTCGCCCTCATTATCTTTTCGTAGACGGGCGGCAGGGAACAGAGTATTTCCTCGGCCCTGTCCCGCTTTTGCAGATTGCCGCTTATGCTTTCCGAGAGCTTTTCGAGTATCGCGCCGTATCGTTCCGACGCCGCGCGAAGGGCGGCGACGGCGGCCAAGAGATCTTCGCGGTCGCCCGCCGCGGCGGTTATCTCATCGAGCTTCAGCGACTCGATGAAATCGCGGTTTTTCATTATTCTGTTGATTTCGAAGACCTTCGCATCGTTTCGCGCCGCGGTATTCTTCAGGTCTTTGAGAAAAGCCGCCGCTTCCTTCTCGTTCATGTCGTCCTCCTTGTCTTGAAAATAAGACAAAATACTGAAAATTTCAAGATAAAAATATCAAATATCCCTTATATTTCCAATTATATCCGATATTTTCGGCGAAAATTGTTGACAAATGTCAACGAAATATAAAAAAACGGTTGCAAAAAGCGAAAAAATGTATTATACTGAAAAAGAGCTCCGTATTTTTCTTACGAAGGTGATTTTATGAACGGGATAGCGGAAATACTGCGGTCGCTTCGCGGCGAAATGTCCTTGCGGGAGGTTGAAAACGTCACCTCTGTTTCGCGTTCTTATCTTAGCAGAGTCGAAAACGGCCTCCGAAAGCCGTCGGCCGAGGTGCTCTCGAAGCTTGCCGACTGCTACGGCGTCGATCCGCTTTTCCTCTACGGCGCCGCGGGTCTGCTTAAAGACGCCCCCGAAGAAAAGACTCTTTCCGACCTCGCGGCCGTCGTGAACGCGGGCGGCAGGCTCTCATCCGAGCAGGTGAAGCTCCTTCGTCTCGTCGCCGAAAGCATGCTCTCGGACGCCGAAGGGAAGGACCCTTCGCGACTCTGAAAATATAATATCAGAACATTTGTCCTAATTTTCGGACACCGTCGCTTCGTAACCGAATAATACCGCAACGCCACTGCAATAAACTGCAAAATAAAACGCCTATCCCGAAGGATAGGCGTTTTGCGATTTTAATTATTTCACGCAGGCGGAGGCGCCGACCCACCAGCCCGTCGGCGTGCCGGGGCCGCCCGGATTGAAGGAAAGGTCCTTTTCCTCGAGCTCTTCGAGGCGGTCGGCGTCGCCGTTCAAATAAGCGGTTATGCGAAGTCCCGCCGCGACGAGCCTTTCCCGAAGGCCGCCCAAGCGGATATCCTGAATTTCAAAGCCGAAGGCCTTGTTAAGCGTATACCACTGCTTTCTGAAGGCCGAATGATAGCAGTCGAAGAGGGAAATGACCTCGGGGATCCGCTCCGACGCGAGCTTTTTAAGCGCGTCCCTGTCGCCGCTTCTGTAGGCGGTCTTTATGTCGCGTGAGAGATAGACCTTCGCGGACAAAAACGCCGCGAGCCTCTTTTGCGTCTCGAATAATAGCGAGTATCTGAATTCGGGCACCGACGAGAGTGTCAGGGCGTCGGCGGCGTATTTTTTATCGAGGTCGCTTACCGCGAAGCTCTTGTCGAGCCTGCCTATGAGCGGGTCGTTGAAGAGCGCCGCCTTCTGAATGAACGGCGACTCGCTCTTTCCGAAATACTCGACGGCGTCGATCTTCATAAAGTCTTCGTAACTTATGCCGAAGCAGTCGGGACACCTTTCTTCAAGGTCGCCGCCGTAGCATATTTCGGCGTAGAGTAATAGCGTAGGCAAAACGGCGAAGACGGAGCATTCGGCGCCGTCGTCGCCCCACGCCGTCGCGACGACGTTTTTAACGCCGTATTTTTCGGCGTATTCAAGCTGTTTGGGAGTGACGTAGGCCGAGAAGACGTTGCGGGGAGTCGCGCCGCTCCAGCACCAGGCGCCGCCCGCGAACCAGACTTCGCGCCCCGCCCCGGCGTGACAGCGGAACATGTGGTCGAGAAGCTTTTCTTTTTCGGGAGTGGTGTAGTAATCCCAGTAGCAAAGCGCGACCTCGGGCGGTATTTTGTCGGTGACCTCCTTCGAGAGCTCGCCCTCTTCGACGTAATATTTGCCGTTAAACTGCATCCTGAAGAACATATCGCTCCACATTACGGGCTCGAAATCGTATTTTTTGCATATCTTTATGACCTTCGCGAGATGGCGAAGCATGATGTCCGACTTGGCTTCGGGGCCGTGAATATCCTGATGGCGGCCTCTTCCGAGGTGGTGCGCCTCGTCCATGCCGATATGGATGCGGCGGGTTCTGAAGCACTCCCTTGCCGTCTTTATCATCGCCTCGATAAGAGCGTCGACCCTTTCGTCGTCGGTGAGCAGTATGTCGTCGATGTCGCTGTACCCTCCGAAGGCGGGCCACTCGAAAATGGCGTTGAGGTGCGCGAGGGTCTGTATGCAGGGTATGACCTCTATGCCGAGCGCCGCCGCGTAGGCGTCGATCTCCTTAAGCTCTTTTTTGGTGTATCGGCCGCGAAGATGGCCGAAATAGGGGTATTCGGTTATCTCGTAGGTGTCCTCGGTGTAGAGCATGAGGGCGTTGAAACCCATCGACGCGAGGTGCAAAAGCAGGTTTTTAAGGCTTTCGACCTTCGGGACGGCGTTGCGGCTGCAGTCTGCCATAAGGCAAAGGGTGTCGAACTTTGCCGACTGCCTAATCGGCTTTTTCTCTTTGAGAAAACGCGGGACCATCGAAAGGGCGCGAAGGGCGTCCCTCTCCGAGCCGCAGCCGATGACGACCTTGCCGTCCTTTTCAGTGAGAGTCAGCCCTTCGGCTTTCTCAAAGGCGACCTCGACGTCGGGAATGGCCAGAAAATCGGCAAGGAGCGAAAGCCCCTTTTCATATTCCTTGGGGACGTTTGTAAATCTCATAATACGAACCTCCGTATTTTTTTATAATTCAATTATAGCACCTTGCGGGCGGCTTGTCACCGTAAAAGCGAAATATTTTGTCCGATATTGAAAAAAACCTCAGGATATGGTAATATAGAATAAAAAGGGAGGGGACTGAATGAAAAAACTTTCCGCGGCGCTGTTTTCGGCGTCTTGCGCTCTTTTCTTTTCCGCCGTCGCCTTCGCCGAGGGCGAAAACGCCACCGCGCCGGACGGCGTTACCGCCATGATATGGATGTTTTGCATTGGCGCGGCGGCCGCGGCCGTCGCCTTGGCGGTCTTTCTTATCGGCCGAAAGAAGTAAATAGCGCGTTTTTTTTCACTTTTTTCGGATAAATGCTTGAAATTATGATATTTTAGTGTATAATTAAAATAAGCACTTTAAATAAAGAAAAGGAGAAAATGAAAAAATGGCAGATATCAACAACGTAATGAACACTCCCGACACCACCGCCGAATACACCCAGGAGGACATCAACAACAATAAGATCATGGCCGTCCTCGCCTACTTAGGCATTCTCGTGCTTATCCCGATTTTTGCCGCGAAGGATTCCAAGTTCGCCCGCTTCCACTCCAATCAGGGCCTCGTGCTTCTCATTTGCGATATTGTCGTTTCGATAGTCCTCGGAATAGTTACGGCAATTATTGCCTTTATCCCCTATGTTGGCCCGATTCTCTCCGGCATTATTTGGGCGGTTATCCCGATAGTTTTGCTTGTGTTCGCCATCCTCGGCATAGTCAACGCCGTCCAGGGCAAAGCGAAGGAACTCCCCATCATCGGCAAATTCAAGATACTCAAGTAATCGCGGTCAAAAGCCGTTTTACGGCGCACTTCCCTTGGAAGTGCGCCGTAATAATGTTTTAAGCAAGAAGGAAACCCGTATGAAAAGGATTATCTGTTTCGCACTCGCGCTGCTTTCTGTCATAGCGCTCGTTTCGTGCGCCGCAAGACCTTCCGACGACGAGCTTTACGCCTCCGCCGTGCGCGACGCCGTCTTTGCCGACGAAGACGAGATAATGCCCCTCGTAAACATAACGAAAGACGATGAAAACGTCATATGGAGCGAAGACGGCAAAAGCGTTCTCGTCGCCTTTATGCACAAATACCCCGACAGCTATCCGGCGGGCGAGGAGATAGAACTCAAATGGGGAAACGTCTGGTGCGTTTCCGCGGGCGAGTTTGTCGCCTGGATGAAGAAAAACGGCGAAAAGGTCGAAAACTGGACCGAACGTCTCCATCAGGTCATGGGTATGCCCTATTCGAAAAACTATACGACCGTAACGGCCCTCTGGGTCGACGCCTCTTTGATTTACCGCCCCGCCTATGTGACCGACGCCGCGGCGCCGATGAAAAACACTCTCGAGCCGACGGGCGACGAGGCCTTCGACGCCATGTATAAGGAATGGTTCGACGGCAATATCGTCTGGTCGTATTTCGACAGCGCCTTCCCCTGGACCCGCCTCGGCTACACCTACGACTGGGCCGATAACGGCACGGAATACGGTCTTTCCGAGTTTCTCGTTTTCTCGGGGGCAAAGGCCAAGGTCGAATATACTTACACCGTTTCCGAATTCGTGAGCTTCACGAAAGAAAAATAAAAAGAGAGGAGAAGACCATGAAAAAGTTACTTAAAGTCATCAGCGTAATTCTTTCCATTACTCTTGTTTTCGGCGCTTTCGGCGCCCTTGCCGTCCATGCCGACGCGGTAATCACCGAGAGAGAGATAGATTTATTATTATTCTCTTTAAGCCCGTATAGAATCCATTGTTTCTTTACGGAAACTCTCCCGAACGTCCCTTATTTGGACGTCGAAGAATATCTTCAGTATATTTATAACGGTGATTTTGATACAGCCTCGGACGACTTTGAAACATACACCGTTACGAACCCCTACGGCGAGACCATGGTCGTCGACACGGTGAACGATACCGTGACCTTTGAAAACTTCGACGCCTTTATGGCCGTTGAAGTCAACGAGGAGGGCAGTTCGATAGAGATCAATTATGTGCAATACTTAAATGACTCCGTCATTAACGAGCCCTCCGCCATAACCGTCGATCTCGGCGCTTACGGCATAGACGCGATAGCTTACGGCACCCAGGTTATTTTGCCGCTCCCCGTCCTCGGCGCCATGTTCTCCTCCAGCTACAACAACGCGGTTTATTACAACAACGGAGAGATGGAAGCCATCTGCTTCGTCCACACCTTCGACCCCGAGTCCTATTACGACGAATTCGACCAGAGCCACCGCTTACAGAGCCTTACCCGCACCGCGGCCGAAGCCGAATTCAACTATAACACCCTCTGCCTCTATTTCGACTGGTTCTTCGGCAGACCCTCGAATACTGTTCTTGCCGAAAGCATGGAGACCATGTGCTTTGACGAGGCGCTCGATAACTACAGCGAACACACCCAGCTCGCCAAACAGCTCCTTCTTTCCGAAAGCATGGTCGACTATTTCAACGGCATGTTAATCTTAGGCTATTACGTCTTCGACGGCGGCCATACCGTCATGATGAACACCCTGCTCAACTATTGCACCGAATATATTACCACGCCTCTTATCAGTGAGTGGCTCGATAACTACGCAGGCGACAGCGACGAAGCTCATATCGCCCGCGACCACTATGAAACGCTATTCGAAAGCTTAGTACTCGTGGACGTTGTTGCGAACACCCGCGCGACCGAATACGAACAGTATAAAGACGAAATAGTCGCCGAATACGACAGCGGCGCCTACCTCATCATCCACGGCGATCTCGCGGTCTTCGTTTTCGACAGCTTCGAGACCGACACCCCCTACGAACTTCTCGACGCCCTGCAGACCGCCTCGGAGGCGGGCGTCAAGAACTTCCTCCTTGACGACTCCTGCAACGGCGGCGGCTACGTCATGGCCTACCAGTATATCGCCACCCTTATCACCAATAAGCAGAACCGGTCCAACAAGCATGCCGGCGCCGAACTTTCCGTCCCCACCGGCGGCGTTTACAGCGTGGTTTACGAGTTTGACCTTGACCTCGACGGCGACTTTGACGAAGACGACGAGACCTTCTGCTTCGACTTCAATTTCGCCATACTCACCTCGCAGGCCTCTTTCTCCTGCGGCAACTCGCTGCCTGTCGACGCCGCCTCCCAGGGCGTTATGATACTCGGCGAAAACAGCGGCGGCGGCTCCTGCTACGTCACCAACCGCTACTTATCCGACGGCTTCGATTTCCCGATATCCGACATCCTTAAGTTGGTTATCTCAGATCTCGACGTCGACCTCGGCGCCCCCGTTGACGAATACCTCATCGAAGAGACCGCCGACGGCAAGAACTACGCCCCGCTTTACGATCTCGACAACATAAACGGACTCATCACCGCCTTCTACGCCTGCGACGAGCACGTCCCCGGCGATACGGTCATTGAGAACGAAGTTCCCGCGACCGTCGAAGAGGGCGGCTCCTACGACGAAGTCGTTTACTGCGCCGTCTGCGGCGAAGAGATAAGCCGCGAGACCGTATACACCGATCCGCTCGAGCCCTCTCCCGAGGTTGCCGACAGCATCGACGCAAACGTCGTTACAGCGATAGTTCTCATCTCCCTCGCCGGCGCCTGCGTAGTCCTTCAGAGGAAAAAGAACATAGTAAGATAACCCCGAAACAAATAACGGCAACACGAAAGTGTTGCCGTTATTTTATACTCTCTTAAAGCTCCAATTCCATATCCACGTGGACTACGCCCTCCTCGAGGTATTCCCCCGAGACCGTCGCAAACCCCAGCTTTTTGTAAAACCCCTCGGCCTGCTTCTGGGCGTCGACGTGTATCCTCTCGCAGCCGTAAAACTCCTTCGCGGCCGCCATGCTTTTTTTCATAAGCTCCGTCCCTACGCCCTTTCCCCGCTCGAGGACGAGCACCCGCCCGATTTTGACCGTCTTGTCGCGGCTCTCGTCGGGGTAGGCGCGTAAGTATGCCGTCACCCTGCCGTTTTCGTAAAAAAAGCAGTGAAGGCTTTTATAGTCGACGTCGTCCTCGTCGACGCAGATTATCCGCTGTCCCACCGCGAAGACCTCGCAGCGCGACTTGAGTATCTCGTATAATTCCGCCGTAGTGAGACGGTCGAAGGTTTTGACAAGTAGCTCCACGTCGGCCCTCCGTCTGATAGATTTACGCTAATATTCTATCATAAACGCCGCGCTTTTGCAAGCGGCTCCGCCCCGATAAAAACCGATTGAAAAATCCGCCGTTTTGTGATATACTGACAGGGTAAACAAAGTAAAGGAAAAACCGAAATGAAACTTATAGAAAGCTTTTCAGTCGACCATAACCGCATCGTTCCGGGCATCTTCGTAAGCCGTAAAGACAGGGTGGGTAGCGGCGTCGTCACGACCTACGACGTCCGCCTCAAAAGACCCAACGTCGAGCCCGTTATAGACGTCGCGGCCATGCACTCTCTCGAGCATCTGATAGCCACAACCCTCCGCAACGACCCCGTCTGGAAGGACGAAGTCGTCTACTGGGGCCCGATGGGCTGTCTCACGGGCTTTTATCTCATCTTAAAGGGAGACCGCCCGTCAAAAGAGCTTTACGGACTTATACTTTCCGCCTTCAAAGCGGTCGCCGACGCCGAGGCCGTCCCGGGAGCCGCGCCGCAAAACTGCGGACGTTATATAATGCACGACCTGACGCTAGCTAAATACTACGCCGCCGAGTTCGTCGCATACCTGACGGAAAACGCCGATAAGCCAGAGACGTTCGAATACCCGCGCCGGGGACGTCCCGTCACCAGGGACGGACTTAAATTCTACGATTCATAAATAAAAAAACGCCGCCTCCCACGGCGTTTTTATTTAGCCTTTTCGCATATTTATTGCGAACTGAAGCGGCGTTATGCCGTAATGCTTTTTGAAATCGCAGATAAAGTAATTGCTGTTGTTGAAGCCGCAGGCAAGGGCGATGTCGGTTATTGAGCCCGTCTTGTTGAGAAGCAGTTTTTCGGCAGCGCGAAGACGGGTCAGCTTGATATACTGCGCCACGCCTATCCCCGTGTATTCCTTGAAGGTGCGGGAAAAATGGCTGTCGCTCATCGAAAACTTCCGAGCGAGGTCGCCGAGGCTCAAAGGCTCGGCGTAGTGAACGGACACGAACTGCGCCGCGTCCTGAACTATTCTCTCGTTCTGTCCGACGTCGGCCTGCCTTTGAAGCTCGGGCTGACGGCAAAGGCAGATAATTATCTGCCGCAGAAGATTCTGACACTGCAAAAGATGATAATCTTCCTTCTTACTATACTCGCCCCGCATGGCGTAAAAAAGGCTTTTGACGTATTCGAACGCCTCGGGAAGAAGTCTTAAGTGCCGCTGATTTTTAAGCTCCCTTAACATCGGGAGATACTCGTCTCCTATGAAGGCGGTCGTAAAATAGACGAGCAGACGGCGCGAGCGCTGCTTCCGATTATAGGTCATCTTGTGGATATATCCCTGCCACACGAAGGCGATCTCGCCCTCCTCGACGTTGTAGATCTCGTTGTTTATAAAACAGCGGGCGTGGCCGTCGAGAAGCAGATAAAGCTCGTGAAAGGAATGACGGTGGTCGTCCCTTATGCTTGTCTCGTCGTCCTTTATCGTGGTTTCTTCGACCTTTAGGTAGGATTTTTCGTTCTGAACCATTTTCCGTCCCTCCGCCGCGGCAAAACCGCGGGTTTTATAAAAGTCTGCTCGATTTGCAATTTACATCAAACGGGAAATAATATATAATATATCATATAGTTTTTACGTTTAAATGTCAACAATTATTCGGAGTTTTTCAGGCATCAGAGCCGAAAAATTATAGAAAAACGACGGACATTGTGCTAAAATAATACCGTCGGGACGCGGACTGCGGGGGCAGTCTGCGCCGCCAATCTGAAACCGTATTATCGTTTTTAACTATAGACTAACGCTGGAGGATTACTAAAATGGAAAAGGAACAGATCATCGGCAGAATCAAAGAAGGCGGGCTCGTCGCCGTAGTGCGCGCCGAGAACGCCGAGAAGGCGATAAGCATCACCGAGGCCTGCATCGAAGGCGGCGTCGCCGCCATAGAGCTTACCTTCACCGTCCCCTTCGCCCATCAGGTCATCGAAACGCTCGCCAAAAGATACGATAAGGGCGAGATAATAATAGGCGCGGGCACGGTGCTTGACGGCGAGACCGCCCGGATAGCCATGCTTTCGGGAGCGCGCTTTATCGTCTCCCCCTGCTTTAAGGAGGATATTGTTCGCCTTTGCAACCGCTACCGCGCGCCCGTAATGCCCGGCGTTATGACGGTCACCGAGGCGGTCGCCGCCATGGAGGCGGGAGCCGACGTCTTAAAGGTCTTCCCGGGCGAGCTTTTGGGCCCCTCGTTCATCAAAGCCCTTCGCGGCCCGCTCCCCTACGCGCAGATCATGCCGACGGGCGGCGTCAGCGAGGAAAACGCGGCCGAGTGGATAAAGGCGGGCGCGGTGGCGCTCGGAGTCGGCGGCGCTCTCACCAAGGGGACGCCCGAGGAGATAAAGGCTCGCGCCGAACGCTTTATAAAGATAATAGGAGAGGCAAGAAAATGAAAATAAGACCGAGAGAAAACTCCGCTTTCGACTGCGTCTCGCTCGGCGAGGTCATGCTCCGTCTTGACCCCGGCGACAGCCGCATCCGCTGCGCCCGCTCCTTCACGGTATGGGAGGGCGGCGGCGAGTATAACGTCGCGAGAGGCCTCGCCCGCTGCTTCGGCATGCGGACGGCCGTGGTCACGGCCTTAGCCGAAAACGACGTCGGCTATCTTATCGAAGACTTTATCCGTCAGGGCGGCGTCGACACCTCGTTTATTCATTGGACGGAATACGACGGCGTCGGCCGCGCCGTAAGAAACGGACTCAATTTCACCGAACGCGGCTTCGGCGTGCGCGGAGCGCTCGGCGTCTCCGACCGCGGCAACTCGGCCGCCTCAAAGCTCGAGCCCGAAGACGTCGATTGGGAATATCTTTTCGGGACGTTGGGCGTCCGCTGGCTCCACACGGGCGGCATTTACGCGGCGCTTTCCGAGTCGTCGGCCCGCGTCGTCAAGGCGGCGGTCGAGGCGGCGAAAAAACACGGAACGATCGTCTCTTACGACTTGAACTACCGCCCGTCGCTCTGGAAGGCGCAGGGCGGCATCGAGCGCGCCCGCGAGGTCAATAAGGCCGTCGCGCCCTACGTCGACGTCATGATAGGCAACGAGGAGGACTTTACCGCCTGCCTCGGACTTGAAGTCCCCGGCAACGACGAAAACCTTCAAAAGCTCGCCGTCGACGGCTACGCCTCGATGATAGAGACGGCCAAAAAGGAATACCCGAATTTTCAGGCGATAGCGACGACGCTTCGCGCCGTCAAGACCGCCTCCGTAAACGACTGGTCGGCGTTATGCTGGCTCGACGGAAAAATATATAAATCCCGTCAGTATGAAAACCTCGAGATATTCGACCGCGTCGGCGGCGGCGACAGCTTCGCGAGCGGCCTCATATACGGACTTATGACGACGGGCGACGGACAGAAAGCCGTCGACTACGGCGCGGCGCACGGAGCGCTCGCCATGACCACCCCGGGCGATACCTCGATGGCGCGTCTTTCCGAGGTCGAGGCCCTTATGAACGGCAAGGGCGCCCGCGTCAAGCGCTGATTATTTTAGCGAGGGGAGCGTTATCCCGATGAGAAAAGAAAAAATCATCCAGTTCGGCGAGGGCGGCTTTTTACGCGGCTTTTTCGACTGGATGCTCCAGATAATCGACGAAACGACCGATTTCGGCGCCTCCGCCGTTATCGTTCAGCCGATAGAGAAGGGGACGTGCGACCTGCTCGAAGCGCAAAACTGCCGCTACTCGCACGTCATGAGGGGACTTAAAAACGGCGAACCGACGGTCGAGATAAAGGCGATAGACGTCGTCTCACGAACCGTAAAGCCCTATCGGAACTTCGGGGACTATCTCGCCCTCGCGGAAAACCCCGACTTTCGCTTCGTGGTCTCCAACACCACCGAGGCGGGCATCGCCTACGACCCCGACGACAGGCCCGAAAAAGCGCCCTTCGTCACCTTTCCCGCAAAGGTCGCCCTGCTCCTTAAAAGGCGGTTCGACCTCGGCCTTCGCGGCTTTATTTTCCTCCCCTGCGAGCTGATAGAGAAAAACGGAAAGACTCTTAAAGAGTTCGTTCTGAAATACGCGCGCGATTGGAACTTCGGCGACGCCTTTTGCGATTGGCTCGACGCCGAAAACGTCTTTTGCGACACCCTCGTCGACCGCATCGTGACGGGCTACCCGAAGGACGAATACGACGATCTCAAGGCAAACGACCGCCTTCTCGACACGAGCGAGCTTTTTCACCTCTGGGTCATCGAAACCGATTACGACTTACTAAAAGAGATCCCCTTTGACAAAACCGACCTCAACGTGATAATAACGGATAATCTGGAACGCTACCGCACCCGCAAGGTGCGGATACTGAACGGCGCCCATACCGCTATGATACCCTACGCGATGCTTCGCGGCATCGAAACGGTGAAGGAGTGCATGGAGGACGAGAGCATGAGCCGCTTCGTCCGTTCCTGCGTCTTCGACGAGATCATCCCCACCCTCGACCTGCCGAAGGAAGAGCTTATCTCCTACGCCAACGACGTTTTCGAACGCTTCGAAAACCCCTATATCCGCCATCTCTGCGCCTCGATCTCCTTGAATTCCGTCAGCAAATTCAAGGTCCGCGTCCTGCCGTCGATACTCGAATACGTAAAGCGGACGGGGAGGATGCCCGACAAACTGCTCACGTCGTTTGCGAAGCTTATAGACTTTTACAAAACCGATATGCCAAACGACGACCCCGCGGTCATGAAATTCATGAAGGAAAGCGACGTTGCGCGGATTTTATCCGAAACGAAGCTGTGGGGGACCGATCTATCGTTTCTGACGAAAGAGGTTGAAAAACGATGCGGACGTTAAAACTCAACCCCGCCGACAACGTCGCGGTAAATCTCGAAAACGGTCATAAATACGCCGTCCGCGCGATCTCAGAAGGGGAAAACGTCATAAAATACGGTTACCCCATCGGCCGCGCCACGCGCGACGTGGCGGAGGGCGAGCACGTCCACACCCACAATATGCGGACGAACCTCGACGTCCGCCCGCGCTACGAATACGAGCCCGATTTTTACCCGACCGCGTCGGAAACGCCCCTTACCTTCAAAGGCTACTTACGCAAAAACGGCGAGGCGGGCGTCAGAAACGAAATATGGATAATAAACACCGTCGGATGCGTCAACAAGACGGCGGCGCGGCTTTCGGAGCTGACGGGCGCATACTGCTTCGAACATCCCTTCGGATGCTCCCAGCTCGGCGACGATATGACGACGACGCAGTATATTCTGCGGGGCCTTGTCAACCATCCCAACGCCGCGGGCGTCCTCGTCCTCGGCCTCGGCTGCGAAAACAACAATATCGCCGTTTTCAAAAAGACGCTCGGCGAGTGGGACGGCGAGCGGGTGAAATTTCTCAATATTCAGGACGTTGACGACGAAATCTCCGTCGGCGCGGGTCTTATAAACGAACTCCGTAATTACGCGGACCGTTTCGGGCGGACGGACTTGCCGGTCTCAAAACTAAGAATAGGACTCAAATGCGGCGGGAGCGACGGCTTCAGCGGCATAACCGCCAATCCGCTCGTCGGAGCCTTTTCCGACAGGATGGCGGCCATGGGCGCCCGCCTCATTATGACCGAGGTGCCCGAGATGTTCGGCGCCGAGCGGCTCTTAATGAAACGCTGTCCCACAAGGGAACTTTTCGACAAAACCGTCGACCTCATAAACGGCTTCAAGGACTATTTCGAGCGCCACGGACAGACGGTCTACGAAAACCCGTCCCCGGGCAACAAGGAGGGCGGAATAACGACGCTCGAGGAAAAGTCGCTCGGCTGTATTCTCAAAGGCGGCATGGGCCCCGTCGCCGACGTGCTCGATTACGGCGACGTCGCCGAAAAAAGCGGCTTAAACCTCCTAAACGGTCCCGGCAACGACCTCGTATCCTCCACCAATCTCACGGCCGCGGGCGCGCATTTGATCCTCTTCACGACGGGCCGCGGCACCCCCTTCGGCGCCCCCGTCCCCACGGTAAAAATCGCCACCAACGCCGCGCTGGCGAACAAAAAGAAAAACTGGATAGACTTCGACGCCTCGCCCATACTTGACGGCGTCCCGACCGAAAGCCTGGCCTCGTCGCTCACCGAAACGGTTCTCAAAATCGCCTCGGGCGAGCGGACGAAAAACGAGCAAAACGGCTATCGCGAAATCTCTGTATTCAAGGACGGTATCGTGCTATGATCACTGAAGATTTTCTCTTGAAAAGCGACACGGCGAAGGAGCTTTACGCCTCCGTCAAAGACCTGCCGATAATCGACTACCATTGCCACCTGTCCCCGAAGATGATAGCGGAGGACTACCGCTTCCGTGACGCCTGCGACCTCTTTTTAGGCGGCGACCACTACAAATGGCGTCAGCTCCGCTCCTTCGGCATAGACGAAAAATATATCACGGGCGACGCCGACGGCCGCGAAAAATGGCTCCGCTTCGCGAAAGCCTATCCCTATATGATAGGGAACCCGATATATCATTGGACGGCGCTCGAATTAAAGCGCTATTTCGGCGTCGACGAGCCTCTTTCCGAGGATACCGCCGAAGAAATATGGGAAAAGTGCGGGAGACTCCTTGCGTCGGAGGGATACGGCGCCCGCGGACTTATCCTTCGTTCCGGCGTCGAGGTGATCTGCACCACCGACGACCCCGCCGACAGCCTCGAATACCATAAGGCTCTGCGGGAAAGCGGCTTTCCCGTCAAGGTTTTGCCGACCTTCCGCCCCGACAGGCTTTTAAGCATTGAAAAGCCCGACTTTACCGATTACGTAAAGGCGGCCTCCCTCGACGGTCTGGAGTCCGTCGCCGCCTGGATAGACGAAAAAACCGCCTTTTTCCACCAAAACGGCTGCCGCCTTTCCGACCAGGCCCTGGGTTATGTCCCCTACGCCGTCGGCGACGCCGACGCGGCGCTTAAAAAACGCCTCGCGGGCGAAACGCTCTCGCGCGAAGAGACGGACGTCTACAAAACCGCCGTTTTAAGCCTTCTCGCGAAGCGCTACGCCGAGCTCGGCTGGGCGATGCAGATACATATCGGCGCCCTTCGGAACAATAATACCGAAATGTTCGGCCGCCTCGGCGCCGACACGGGCTTCGACTCGATAAACGACCGCGAGGTCGCCGAAAATCTCTCGGCGTTTTTAGACAGCCTCGATAAAATAGACCGTCTCCCGAAGACGATTTTGTATAACCTCAACCCGAAGGATAATTACGTCCTCGCCTCGATGATCGGCAATTTCCAGAAAGGGCCGCAAAAGGGCAAACTGCAGTTCGGCTCGGGATGGTGGTTCAACGACAACATAAGCGGCATGACAGCCCAGCTCGAAGCTCTCGCGAACCTCGGCGTTTTGGGGACCTTCGTCGGAATGCTCACCGACTCCCGAAGCTTCGTCTCCTACACCCGCCACGAGTATTTCAGAAGGATCTTCTGCAATTTACTCGGCTCATGGGTCGAGGACGGCCTCTACCCGCGCGATACGGCGCGTCTCAAAGAGATAGCCGCCGACGTCTGCTACCGTAACGCGAAATCCTATTTCGGATTTTGATTTGCCGAAAAAGCCGTCCGAAAAACCGTTTTTCCCGAGAACCCCGCTTCATACAAATAACGATTCCGCGGCCAAAAGGCCGCGGAACTCATTATATAACAAAAAACCGTTACCAAACCTTTTCACTCGCGGCGAGCGCGATAAACCGTTCGTTTTTACTGTTGACCGCGCAGTAGAAATGGTAAAGAACGCCGCCGCGACGGATGAGAGCGGATTTATGCGCGTAAACGTCTTCCCATTGATATTCGCTCTCTATAAGCGGTTTCCCTTCCCAACGCGTCCAGTTGACAAGATCGTATGACGCCGCAAACGTATTATAAGTCACGCCGTTTTTCAAAACGAAGTAAATCATGATATAAAGACCGTCATAGCGCAAAATCAGGGGGTCTCCCGTAATTTTTGCGTCCGGCTCCGCAAAAACCGCCCTGTCGAGATATCGCGTCCAATGCTCTCCGTCGTCCGAAACCGCCAGAAAAACGGTTTCGACGTCGTCGCCGTCCTTAGCGTTGTAAACGTTGACGTAGCGGTGACCAAGCGTTTCGGCGTCGTCGATGAAGAGATTGCTCTTGAAGAGGGTTTTCCGCTCGCCGGGACGGCTGTCCGCGTCAAAAGGGGAAAGGATCGGCCGTTCAAAGCGCTCATACGAAGCGGGATCCGTTATATTCCCGACGCGGCATTCTCCCATTTGCAGCGGATCCGTCTCGTAGCCGTTCAGATTGCCGCCCAGATAAGAGAAGCAGAAATGCCCGTTGACGCGACGTATCTCGTAATTACCGAACAAATCGTTGTCGACAAACGCGGCGTAGGCCGCCCGCTGTTTGGAGTCCCAGCAACCGTCCTCCGTTCGCTCCATTATCGGAAACAGAATTTCCCAGTGAAGCAGATCGTCGCTTTTCGCGAGATAGGATTCGTATCCCGAATCGGACGTATTCCGATTTATTTGGATAAAGGACAGATAATAGACGCCGCCTTGGCAAAAAAGAGAAGGGAAATCGCAAAACCGATCTTCAAACTTCATTACCGCGCCGTATTTATACGGCGTTTTCAGCTTCTCATAGATTTCCCGCATAATTCTTGCCGCGACGGTCGTTTTCCGCTTTTTCATATCCGGTTTCTCCGTTTCCTCCGCGCTCCGCTAAATTACGGACGTCGTCGTATCTTTGATTGAGTCCGACGGCTTTGCTATCAGCATTTTTATGTGTTTCATAATAATTCTAACACAACGGACGATTAAATAAAACCCCCCAATACGGACATTTTGAAAAAAGTCTGTAGAGGACATAGCATTTCTCGGGCCCGAGAATGCGCCGAAGGCGTATTTCATGCCCGAAGGGCATATCATGTGCCTTGGCACATATCATCCGTTCCGCAAGGAACGGATATCATTGCGAAAGCCTCGCTTTCGCCTCGGGGACCCCGAAACAAAAAGGAGCAGGAAAACCTGCTCCGATACATAAGGATCATTCGTTAAAATCGCTTTTATATTCAGGTGATATGATAAAATCGTTCCACGCTTCTTGTTCTGTTCCGAACA
>JAEEIO010000046.1 GCA_016281405.1 Clostridiales bacterium
ATATCGAGAAACATGACGAGAACGCCGTATTTCTTACCTAACACCCTCATGGTGTTTGTGCCGCCCGCGTTGCCGCTACCGAAATCGCGGATGTCTTTGCCAAGCTTTTTCTTGGTTATAATTATCGCGAAACTGACGCTTCCGATAAAATAGGCCGCGACGGCCGATATAGCCAAAACAACGTAAAACACAGTCGTCACACCTCCACGTCGGGCTTTTCTCCTCGCGACCTGATATTGAAGGTCACGGGAGTTCCCTTGAATCCGAATACCTCGCGAAGCCTGTTTTCCATATACCGCTGATATGAAAAATGGAAAAGCTCCTTCTTATTCACAAAGAAACTGAACGAAGGCGGTCTTACGCCCGTCTGGGTCATATAGTATATCTTTAGGCGCCTGCCCTTGTCCGACGGCGGTTCTGTCCGCTCGACGGCGTCGGCGAGAAAGTCGTTAAGCACTCCCGTCGGGATGCGGCGCTTATTCTCGGCGTCAGCCGCGGCGGCCGCCTCGAAGAGCTTATCGACCCGCCTACCCGTCTTTGCCGAAATGAAAACTATGCTCGCGTAGTCCATAAACGAGAAAACGCGCTTCACGTCGGCAAGATGCTTGTTCATCGTGTAGGAATCCTTGTCCTCGACGATGTCCCACTTATTGACTGCGATAACGACTGCCTTGCCCGCGTTGTGGGCGTAGCCCGCTATCTTGGTGTCCTGCTCCGTGGCGCCCTCGGTGGCGTCTATAAGCAAAACGGCGACGTCTGCGCGGTCTACCGCCGCGTAGGCGCGGATAATGCTGTATTTTTCGATGTTTTCCTCGATCTTCGACTGCCGCCTTATTCCCGCCGTGTCTATAAGATCGAACTTGCCCCACGGCGTATCTATAAGGTTGTCGACGGCGTCTCTGGTGGTGCCGGCCACCTCGGAAACTATCATCCTGTCTTCTTTGAGAACGTAGTTTACAAGCGACGATTTCCCCGCGTTCGGCTTTCCTATAACGGCGACGGTTATGTATTCGTCTTTGACTTCGTCCTCGCCTTCGGCCTTCGGCAGGTTTTCAAAGACGGCGTCGAGCAGATCGCCCGTGCCGTGACCGTGGAGCGACGAAACGGGGTAGGGGTCGCCAAGCCCCAACGAGTAAAACTCATAAAGCTCGGCGGGCGGTTCGCCCACGGAGTCGACCTTGTTTACGCAAAGCACCACGGGCTTTTTCGATTTTTTGAGCATATCTGCGACGGCGATGTCGTCAGCCGTCACGCCGACGGTGACGTCGCAAAGCATTATTATAACGTCGGCGGTCGCGACGGCGATCTCCGCCTGATCGGTCATTTTCGATAAGAAGGGGTCGGCGGTGTTTTTCTCAATGCCGCCCGTGTCGATAAGCATAAAGGGACGTCCGAGCCATTCGGCCTCGGCGTATATTCTGTCGCGCGTGACGCCCGGCGTATCGTCGACAATCGAAATACGCCTGCCCGTTATTTTATTGAAAAGCGTCGATTTTCCGACGTTCGGCCGTCCTATGACGGCCACAACGGGTTTCTTCATCTTTTTCTCCCATTATTTCAAAACGGCGTTTACAAACTCCTCGCCCGAACTCCCGACTATGCGGGTTTTGACACTGAGCGCCTCTTCGACGTCCTTCGGGGTAAGCGAGTCAAGAAACATATCTCCCTCATATCTTAACATACAAGAGGGAATAAGTAAATAGTCGCCGAGTTTTTTGCCTTTTAATTGCTTTATAATATCCGTCGCCGTGACGAGTCCCGTGACGGTGACGTTATGACCGAAATAGTCGTTCACGACGGCCACGACGTCGCACGAAACGCCTTCGACCTTATCCTTGATCATATTCACGGTCTGATTTATCATATCTTTTGCCGCGACTCCCGTCACCGACGTCACCCTGTGCTTTTGCTTTTTGACTCTTGTTTTCTTCAGCGCCGCCGCGACCTCGCTTTTGAAAAGCGACAAAAGCCCGACGCCGTTTTCAAGCTGTGAAAACTCCTCGTAAAATTCGGGCGGCGGACACTCTTTGCCGCACTTTACGAATAATTCGTCGGCGGGGAAGACGAGCCTCGTCCCAAGCTCCGAAAGACAACGGTCGCCGAAGGCCACGACCTGCTCTATAACCTCGCGGCTTGCGTCGGCGTCGTAAGGCTCGAGCTTGTAAAGCCCTTCGCGGTGGTCGGTAAGCCCCACGGGGACTACGGATACGCTCGAAACGGCGGGATACATCGACTTTAACCCTTCGAGCGTCGCGTCGAGCTCCTTGCCGTCGTTTATGCCGCGGCAAAGCACTATCTGACATTTCATCTCGATATTCGCCTCGGCAAGCCTTCTCATCCTCTGCTCGAGCTTGTCGGCAAAGCGGTTGCCGAGCATCATTTTACGAAGCTCGCCGTTGAGAGTGTGCACCGAGACGTTTATCGGACTTATACGGAGTTTTATGATTCTGTCGATATCTTTTTCGCTTAAATTGGTGAGGGTAATGTAATTTCCGTGCATGAAAGAGAGACGAAGGTCGTCGTCCTTGACGTAAATCGTATCCCTCATACCCTCGGGATTCTGGTCTATAAAGCAGAAAATACACTTGTTGGCGCAGCTTTTCTGCTTATCCATCAGAAAACTGTCAAACTCGAGACCGAGGTCCTCGTATTCGTCCTTCTCGATAAAAACGGCAAGGCTTTCGCCGCCGCGGACGACCTCTACGTCAAGCTCTTCGGCCGCGGTGTAATACATATAATCGAGTATATCGGCAATTTTATTGCCGTTGACCGAGACGAGCTCGTCGCCGCGCCTTATTTTGCCGTAGGCGGGCGAACGTCTCGCGACCGAAACAACCTTCGCCAAGCGGATACCTCCGTATAAACAAAAAAGAGTTGCAAGAAACAACTCTTTCCGTTTGAATTATGCCTCTTTTGCTTTTTCGGTTTCCTGCTTTACGACCTCTTTGCCGTCATAATAGCCGCAGGCGCTGCATACGGTATGCGGCTTGATAAGCTCGTGGCAATGAGGGCAGGCTATGAGTTCGGGAGCGTCGAGCTTCCAGACGTTGGAACGCCTTTTATCTCTTCTCGCTTTAGAGACCTTTCTCTTCGGGACTGCCATTTGTGAGACCTCCTTTATGAAAAACGGTTAAATAATTTTTTATTGCGAAATACCTTTACAGTCGTCGCCGCAGATATGCTGATAGGGGATTGCCAGACAGACCGCTTCCCACACCAGCTGATCTAAATCGACCGAGCCGTTTTCGGCGCTTACGGACTCTGCCGAGTCGCCGTCGCCGACGGCGTAGTTTTCTTCGGAGACGATGTGCTTCTTGAACTCTCCGAGACAGCGGTCGCACTTCAGAACGACGTCTGCCTCGAACGAAACCTTGAGAAGCACCGTGTCGCCCGTTTCGGAAAACTCGGCGACCGCTTCAATGGGGAAGACCGGGGAAAAGTCGGTTTCAATATCGGAATAGGCGTTAAAATCGGCAATGGTGAAAGGCACGGTATCGTGTCCGCCGTTTCTCTTCAGTTCGCGTAAGTCGTAACGCATCCGAAAAACCTCTTTCCGGTCATCTGGCGGCATTTCTTAACTATACCGCATTATTATAACCTTTAATAATTTATTTGTCAACCTTTTTATTAAAATAATAATAAAATACCGCGGCCCTTAGGCGGTGCGGACAAGGGATATATAGGTTTTAAGCGGCCCTTTTCCGCCCC
>JAEEIO010000047.1 GCA_016281405.1 Clostridiales bacterium
GACAGAATAGTCGCGCTTATAAAAGAGGGCAAAATAAAGGAGATCTCGGAGATAAGAGACGAGACCGACAAGGAAGGTCTCCGCATCGCCATTGAGCTTAAACGCGGAACCGACGCAGAAAAGCTTATGCAGAAGCTCTATTATCTCACGCCGCTCGAGGACAGCTTCGGCTGCAATTTCAACATTCTGATAGGCGGCGCGCCCAAGGTGATGGGCATTAAAGAGATACTTGACGAGTGGCTTGAGTTCCGCGTCGGGTGCATTAAAAACGAGCTCAACTACGACCTCGCGAAGATGCGCGAAAAGCTCCATCTGCTTTACGGGCTCAAAAAGATCATTCTTGACATAGATAAGGCCATTAAGATAGTCAGAGAGACCGAAAACGACGCCGACGTGGTGCCCAACCTTATTATAGGTTTCGGCATCGACGAGGCGCAGGCCGAATACATCGCCGATATCAAATTAAGATACCTGAACAAGCAATATCTGCTTAACCGCATTGAAGAGACGGCGGCGCTCGAGAAGTCTGTCAAAGATACGGAAGAGACGTTAAAGAGCAAGGCGAAGATAAAGGCGCTCATAATAAAGGATCTCGAGGGTATCATAAAGAAATACGGGGCAGATAGAAAGTCGGACATAGTATTCAAAGACGACATTGAAGTTTTCACCGTCGACGACGAGGCGGAGGATTATCCCGTCACGCTGTTTTTCACGAAGAGCGGTTATTTCAAGAAGATCACTCCCCTTTCGCTTCGTATGGGCGGCGAGCAGAAGCTCAAAGAGGACGACTCGATCATGCTTACCGTCGAAGCGTCTAACAGAAGCGAGCTTTTATTCTTCAGCGACAAGTGCCAGGTCTACAAGAGCCGCGCGTCCGATTTCGACGAGTGCAAGGCCTCGTCTTTGGGACACTACGTGCCGTCGGCGCTCGGATTCGATAACGGCGAAAACTGCGTCTACATGGCCGTCACCGACGATTACAAGGGTTACGTCGTGATATTCTTCAAAAACGGCAAGGCCGCGAAGATAAGGCTTGACGCTTACGAGACGAAGACCAACAGAAAGAAGCTCATAAACGCCTATTCGGACAAGTCGGAAGCCGTCGCCTTCTTCGCGCTCAAGCAGGACGCCGAGGTAGTGTTAAAGGCGTCTAACGACAGGTTCCTTATCGTCAATACGGCGATGATTGCCGAAAAGACGACCAAGAACACTCAGGGCGTTTCGGTTATGACGCTGAAATCCAAGAACTTCTTGGCGGGCGCTAAGCTTGCGGAGGGCGACGATTTTACCAATCCGCACAGATACAAGACCAAGAACCTGCCCGCCGCTGGGTCGTTCTTGAGCGACGAGGATAAAAAGAAAAATCAACTTACGATGATCTGATAAAAGGCCCGAAAGGGCCTTTTATTTTTGTCATTTTCGCCGTAAATTACATATTATGTGGCGAGGTGATACGGTTTGATTCTTATAAGATACGGAGACAGAGGACCTTACGTCGAGATGATGCAGCTTGCGCTTTACCGCGCGGGATATCTTGACGAAAAGCCTGACGGCGTTTTCGGGGACGAGACAAGGAGGGCGCTCGTCTTTTTTCAAAGGGACTACCGGCTTTCCGCGGACGGCGTGATGGGCGAAAAGACTTTCGGGGAACTGCGGCAATACATAAGCGGCTACCGATATCTGAGGGCGGCGCGCGGCGACAGCTTTGAAAGCATCGCGAAGTATTACAATACGACTGTCGAGGCGTTAAGGACGGCTAATCCTTCGCTTGGCGAAGAGCCGAAAGAAGGGCAAAGGGTGACGGTGCCCTATCGGTTTACGCTTTCGACGTCGGAGATAAGCTACAGCGCGCTTTTGACGGCCTTGATCACCGAGGGCCTTGCGGCAAGATACCCGTTTATAGGGCGGTTTTCTTACGGGAAAAGCGTCCTTGGGAGAGAACTTTACGGGCTTCGCATTGGCAAGGGCGAAAAGGTGTTCGTGAACGCCTCTCATCACGCGAACGAGTGGATCACTACGCCCGTTGTCCTACGGTTTATAGAGAATTACGCGGAGGCTGTTTCGAAGGGCGGCGAGATAGGCGTTTACGGGGCTAAGGAGCTATTTGAAAAAGCCGAGCTCGTGACGGCGCCGCTTGTAAATCCCGACGGCGTCGATCTTGTGACGGGAGTTTTCGGGAAGGGCTCGCCCGTTTACAAACGGTGCGAGGCGATGAATAAGTTCGATATTTCCTTTCCGAAGGGGTGGAAAGCGAATATCGCGGGGACGGATCTGAACCTAAATTACCCGGCGGGATGGGAAAAGGCGAAGGAGATAAAATACGCGCTTGGATTTACCTCGCCGTCGCCGAGGGATTTCGTGGGGGACTATCCCCTCTCGGCGCCCGAAAGCAGGGCTTTGGCGGCGCTTACCGAACGGAGCGATTTCGCGCTGACGCTATCGTATCACACTCAGGGAAAGACGATTTACTGGAAATATCTCGACAGGGTGCCGCCGTATTCGGAAAAGATCGCAAAGTTTTTCTCGGATGTGAGCGGTTATAAATACGAGGAGACGCCGACGGAGTCGGGTTACGCCGGTTATAAGGATTGGTTTATAGATAAGTATTTCCGTCCGGGGTATACGATAGAGGCGGGAGAGGGCGAAAACCCGTTGCCGCTCGCGCAGTTTGACGAAATATATAACGACAACGAGGGAATCCTCTCGGGCGCGCTTGCGCTGGCGGCGGGCGCGAAATAAGAAAATCGCTCTTGGTAAAACAAGAGCGATTTCTCTTTCAAAGTATTATGCAGATGAGGCCGCCGCTTCCCTCGTTTATGATGCGTTCAAGAGTCTCGCGAAGCTTGTCGCGGGCGTCTTCGGGCATTTTGGAGAGTTTGGTGTGAAGGCCCTCGTTGACGAGTTCGTGGAGCGACTTGCCGAAGATGTTGGAGTCCCATATCTTTTTTGGGTCTTCCTCGAATTCGTCGAGCAGGTAGCGGACGAGGTCTTCGGACTGGCGCTCGCTCCCGACTATGGGGCTGACCTCTGTCTCGATGTCGGCGCGTATCATGTGGACGGAGGGGGCCGAGGCTTTGAGACGGACGCCGTAGCGGCCGCCCTGCCGCACCATCTCGGGCTCCTCGAGGGTGAGTTCGTCCATAGAGGGAGTGACTATGCCGTAGCCCGTATCCATAGCCTCTTCAAGAGCTTCGGCGACCTTGTCGTATTTGCGCTTGGAGGCGGCGAATTCCTTGAGAATTCTTATGAGGTCGGCGTCGTCCTCGATGTCCATGGAGGTCACTTCGCCCAAAACAGAGTAGAATAGGTCTTCCTTGAGGGTGAGACGGAGCGTTATGCTGCCCGTCCCTAGCTCGGCCTCGGTAACCTCGGACGAAATAACGTTTTCGTTTGCCGTGAGCGCCTTACGCATAGTGTTAAGCTCTTTTACTTTACTTATTGAAGAGGCGCTTTGCAGCACGCTTTCGTAGATGGAGGTCTTCAGCCAGTGGTCGGAGTCGAGGCTGTTTACCCATCCGGGCATATCTATTGAAATATCTGTTATCGGGAACTCGAAAAGGACGCGTTCGAGGACGGAAACTATCATTTCCTCGTCGAGATTGAGGCAGTTTAATGGTATTACGCCCGCGCCGCTCTTTTCGGCTATTTCTTTACAGATAGCCTTGGTGTCTTCCCTGTCGGGGTCGACGGTGTTGACGACGACCACGAAGGGCTTATTGATGGCGCGAAGCTCGTCTATGACGCGTTCCTCGGCCTCGACATAGTTTTCTCTGGGGAGTTCGCCTATGGAGCCGTCGGTCGTGACTACTATGCCTATTGTCGAATGCTCTTTTATTACCTTTTCCGTTCCCGTCTCGGCGGCCTCCTCGAAGGGCATTTCACTGTCCGACCAAGGGGTGCGGACCATGCGCGGCGCGCCGTTTTCGATGCAGCCGAGCGCGCCTTTCACCATGTAGCCGACGCAGTCTATCATGCGGATACGCATGACGGCGTTTTCGGAGAGCTTCAGTTCGACGGCATCCTCGGGGACGAACTTGGGTTCTGTCGTCATTATCGTTCTGCCCGCCGCGCTTTGCGGAAGCTCGTCGAGGGCGCGGACGCGGGAATAGCCGTTTTCGATATTAGGTAAAACGAGTGTCTCCATGAACTTTTTGATAAAAGTCGATTTGCCCGTGCGGACGGGGCCGACTATGCCGATATATATGTCGCCGCCGGTCCTGGCGGCGATGTCTTTATATATGTTTTCCATGTTTATTCCCCCTTACTGTTTGATTATCGGGATGATGACCGTGCGGTCGGCGGATATGCGGCCGTCGGCGATGCCGTTGGCGTCGGAAACGGCCTTTAACGAGGCGCGGTAGGACTTTGCGATATCAAATATCCTGTCGCCCTTTTTGGCGTAGTAGATGACGAGCGGCGCTTTATTCTTACGGACGTAGGGCGTCTCTTCGTCTGCCTCGGCCGAGACGACGACCTCAGTAGAAAACGAGGTGAAGACGAGGGCGTTTACGGCGACTTCGTAGCGGACGTCTATACGGCCGTCACCCGTTATGGAATAGCTTAAGGAGACGAGTTTCGCCTCGGGCTCGAGGCGGACGCTTTCGGCGGCGGGATCGGCCTCGAAGGAGACGGAGGTCTCGAAACGTCTCGAGAGCGCCACGGGCTCGCCCGCGGAGTTTTTGACTATTACGGCGCAGTTTACGGCGCATCCGACGGTTACCCTGTCGCCTTCCCTCCTGACGCCCGTTATGACGGCCGTCCCCGACGCGTCGGAGACGGCGGCGACAGTCTCGCTCGTCTCTGCGAAGCCTCTGTCTGAAGCCGAAAGCTCGACGGAGCCGTCGAAGCGTTCGTAGCAGAGCTTTTCCTTTTTAAGCTCGTAGGCGTAGGCAGGAGAAAACGCGTCGACTGCCGCCTGCGCTTTGACGTTGCGGTAGCCTCTCGCTAAAACGGTAAGATCGAGTTCGACCGATATTCGGCACATATTGCCGTTTTCGTCGGCGCGTGGCGAGGCCGTGACCGAGTTTACGGTGTAGCGAAGGTCGGCGGTCGAACTTTCGTCCATGCCGCTGATATCGATTATCTGGGTGAACGGAATATCGGCGGCGACGCTTTCAATATTTCCGTCGGGGGTGAGATATATCACCTTCGTTTCGGCTTTGCCGCGGGTGATTATCTTATTGGTGATAGACTTCATTTCGGTCGTGAAGACAGTTGCGTCCGATTTTATTATCTCTTTTATTTCGCCGCGTCCCTGCGACAGTTCTATTACGTCGGAGACAGACACGTTTTTCTCCGCCGAGGCGGCGAGATCGGAAATTTCAAGAAGCTCGGGGTCGCATTCGAAGGCGGTCTGACCCTCCGGCGAAAAGAGCGACACGGCTTTTTTGACAGAGCATCTCGCGGAGACGGCGACGACGGCCTTGTAGCCGATTTTCCGGGAGTTGACGGCGTAGCCGTTTACGAACTCGGTCTTAACGGCGGCGCGAAGGCAAACGGCCTTTTCTGCTCCCTCTAACGTAAACTCCTCGTAAAACTCCTCGTTTTTTCTGAGGACGCGGACGGCGGAGTCCTCCGACCAATACCATACGCAGATCTCGGCGCCGCAATCTACGGAGAGTCTGCCTTCGCTTACCTTTTTGGATATTATGCGGGGACGGCACTCGGCTTTTATGACGCGGGCCGCGTCTCCGAGATAATCGGGGATAACTATTTCGCCCTCAAGAGTCTTTTCCGCCGCCGCGTCGACGGCGGCGTCTTTCATTACGGTCATGCCTTTTATTTCCAACAGAAACACCTCTCAAACTTTTTTCACTACCCGATTATATTTACCGTCTTTTGACTTTATGACTAAATCGAGACGCGCTTTTATGGTCAATTTGACGTTTTTTAGAGATTTTACCGAAAAATTATAAAATACTATTGACAACTTTTTGGCAAGATGCTATAATGAAGCCAGAAAAAGAGAAAGGACTGATTCCGAAAAACATGTAAGTAAGGCATTAAAACCCGGATCTCCGATTCTTCTGTGTGATTTTTAGGAGTGATTCCAATGTACGAATCCTTTTTCCAGAAATCATGAAAGGGTGAGTCCGATGCAGGCGTCACATACGGACCGCCGCGCAGGATAGAACAGAAATAATCCTCAAGGCGGCCGTCATATATCTCCTCCCGATAAGGGAGGAGATTTTTTTGTGTGAAACGACGGAAAAATATTGATAAAAATTTGACAATATTTGCGTTTTAATATAGACAGATAAAATTAAATATGTTATAATTTATACAATTTGTGTAAGGCACAAATAAACACGTCATTATTATATGAGGAGGCAACTGATTTGAAAAACAAGTTGCAAATAATTCCCTTCACCGATTCGGCGGAAAAGCACGCCCAACTCGACGCGATACTCGCCGAGTTCAAGGACGTCCCCGGCGCTCTGGTCCAGGTGCTGAAGAGAGTTCAGGAAGTCTACGGCTACCTGCCTCTCGAAGTCCAGACCTTCGTCGCAGAGGGGCTTGACGTCCCGCTTGAAGAGGTTTACGGCGTCGTAAGCTTCTACTCCCTCTTCTCCATTCAGCCCAAGGGCGAATACAAGATCTCCGTCTGCCTCGGCACGGCCTGCTACGTCAAAGGCTCGCAGGACGTCTTCAACAGAGTCAGCGAAGAGCTCAAAATCAAGGGCGGCGGCATCACCCCCGACGGCAAGTTCTCGCTTGACGCCACCAGATGCCTCGGCTGCTGCGGTCTCGCCCCCGTTATGACGGTCAATTCCGACGTCTACGGCAGACTTACGCCGGCTCAAGTCCCCGAGATACTCAAAAAGTATCAGAATGCTTAAATAATTTTTTTGGAGGTATAATTCATGAAAAGCCTTGCGGAACTTGAAGCGGTCAAGGAAAAGACCCTTAAAAAGATCGCTGTCAGCGATTCCGGCAAAGACGTTACCCGCGTAGTCGTCGGTATGGCGACCTGCGGTATTGCGGCCGGAGCGCGTCCCGTTTATGAAGCTCTTTGCGACGAAGTTAAAGCAGGCGGTTTCGCTGACAGCGTTGCCGTTATCGAGACCGGCTGTATAGGTATCTGCCAGTTCGAGCCCGTCGTCGAGGTCTTCGTCCCCGGCAAAGAAAAGGTCACTTATGTCAAGATGACCGCCGAGAAAGCCAAGAAGGTGTTCGAGGAACACATCAAGGGCGGCAACATAGTTAAGGAATACACGATAGGCGGATACAGCGATCCCGAGAAGTTAAGGAACGGCGAAGAAGTCCCCTATTCGTTAAACGACACCGGTTTCTATAAGCTCCAGAGAAGAGTCGCGCTCCGCAACTGCGGCGTTATAGATCCCGAAGACATCGACGAGTATATTGCCCAGGACGGCTACAAGGCCCTCGGCAAAGTGCTCACCGAGATGAAGCCCGCCGACGTTATCTCGACGGTGCTCGCCTCCGGCCTAAGAGGCCGCGGCGGCGCCGGCTTCCCCACCGGCAGAAAGTGGGATTTCGCGCGCAAGTAGGTAAGCGATAAAAAATACGACTGCTGCAACGCCGACAAAGGCGACCCCGGCGCTTTCATGGACCGTTCCGTCCTCGAAGGCGACCCGCATTCCGTTATCGAGGCCATGGCCATCGCCGCCTACGCCATCGGATCGGATCAGGGTTACATCTACGTCAGAGCCGAATATCCCGTGGCGGTCAAGCGTCTTCAGATAGCCATAGACCAGGCCAAGAAATACGGCTTACTCGGCAAGAACATTTTCGGCACCGGCTTCAACTTCGACCTTGAGATAAGGCTCGGCGCGGGCGCTTTCGTCTGCGGCGAAGAGACCGCTCTCATGGTCTCCATCGAAGGCCACAGAGGCGAGCCGAGGCCCCGTCCTCCCTTCCCCGCCGTCAAGGGTCTTTTTGCGAAGCCCACCATCCTCAACAACGTTGAGACTTGGGCAAATATTCCGCGCATCATCATAAAGGGCGCTCCTTGGTTCGCAGCAATGGGAACCGAGCAGTCCAAGGGCACCAAGGTGTTCTGCCTTGCAGGTAAGATCAACAA
>JAEEIO010000048.1 GCA_016281405.1 Clostridiales bacterium
CTTAAAAGTCTCGTGACCGGCAAGGTGCCCGTCACCAATATCTCGAGCATAATAGGCATCGGCGGCGCGATAAGCGAGTCGGTGAGCAAGGCCGACAGCTTCAGAACGGTAATAAGGATGCTCCTTTATTACCTCTATATAATCTCCATAAATCTCGGCGTCATGAACCTGCTCCCCTTCCCCGCCCTTGACGGCGGCCACGTCGTGTTCTTAGCCTACGAAGCCATATTCAGAAAGCCGGTGCCGCAAAAGCTCTATACGATTCTTAACGTCGTCGGCTTCGCGCTGCTTTTCGCGCTCTTGATAGCCGTCATGATAAAAGACATTATTCAACTTATAATCTGAGGCGTAAAATGGCAAGTCTGAAATCCGTAAATATCGGAGGCGTCACTATAGGCGGCGGCGCGCCCGTCGCCGTGCAGTCGATGCTCTCCGTCAAAACGTCCGACGTCAAGGCGTCGGTCGGGCAGATATGCCGTCTTCGCGACCTCGGGTGTAAGATCTTCAGAGTGGCCGTGCCCGACGTCGCCGCGGCCGAGGCTATAGCCGAGATAAAGAAAAAGACGGGCGCGCCGATCGTGGCGGACATCCACTTCGACTACCGTCTCGCCCTCGCCGCCTTAAAGGCGGGCGCCGATAAAATAAGGATAAATCCCGGAAATCTGCCGAGAGAACGGGTGCCGATTGTCGCCGCCGCCTGCAAGGAGCGCGGCGCGCCGATAAGAGTGGGCGCCAACGGCGGCTCGCTCTCGAAAGAGCTTCTTGTAAAATACGGCGGCGTGACCGCCGAGGCGCTCGTTGACAGCGCGCTTGAGAATATAAAAATACTTAACGACTGCGATTTCGACGATATCTGCGTCTCCTTGAAGGCCTCGTCGGCTCCGCTCACCGTCGCGGCCTGCCGTCTTTTCGCGTTGAGGGCGCCGTATCCTCTTCACATAGGCGTCACCGAGGCGGGAACCGAGCAGGGCGGCGTCATAAAATCGGCCGTCGGCATAGGAGCGCTTTTGCTTGACGGCATCGGCGACACCGTCCGCGTTTCTTTGACCGCGCCGCCCGAAAAAGAGGTGACGGCCGCCTACCGCATACTCGCGGCGGCGGGTCTTTATACGCCTCCCGTCGAGATAATCTCCTGCCCTACCTGCGGCAGGACGAGGATCGACATCGTGTCTATCGCAAACGAGCTTGAAGAACGCCTGCGCGGCGTAAACAAGCATATAAAGGTCGCCGTAATGGGATGCGCCGTAAACGGCCCGGGCGAGGCCCGTGACGCAGATATAGGCATAGCGGGCGGCGACGGCGACGCGCTTTTATTCAAAAAAGGCGCGCCCGTAAGAAAAATCGAAGAGAAGGATATAATCCCCGTCCTTCTCGAAGAAATCGACAAATTATAAAGGCAGTTATCAAAATGAACCAGAGCAAGGATATCAAAACGCTTTTTCACGAATACGATAAAGAATCGGGCGGTTGCGCGCTTTTCGGCGGCTGCAGCCGTTCTTATATTTCGCTCGGCGCCAAGAGCCGCGTCCTCACGGTGACGGCTCATCTCGACGAGTATTTCGACGCGGCCGAGATAGAAAAGACGGCAAAGGGCCTTAAGGACTTTTACGGCTTCGGCGGGGCGCGTATCTTTCCCGTTTACGACGTCTCGCTCATGACGCCCGAAAACCTCTCGGACGTCCTCTCGCTTTTTCCGGGCGTGACGGCGAAAAGCTTACTCGGGGACGCCGACATCGACGTCGCGGAGGACGCCGTCACGGTGACCGCCCGCCACAGTCTCGCGTCGATAGACACCGACCTTCTCAAAAGGTTTATAAAGACCTCCTTCGGCTACGGCGGCGAGGTGGTCGTAAAGTCGGAGGTCTCGTCCTCCGTTAAGGAGGAGCGCGAGAAGGAGCTCGAAAGCTACCGCGAGAGCGTTAAAAACGCCGCGAAATCCGCCCCCAAGGCCGAAAAGCCGAAAGCGAAAAGCGGAAAACCGAATTACCGCGTGAAGAAAGAGATAACCGAAAACACCCTTTACGGATATAACTCGAAGTCGCTCCCCGTCCCCATCAAAGAGCTCGATTTCGAGGCGTCGGATATGTGCTTCGAGGGTTTCGTTTTCGGCTACGACAAGTCGAAAAACCGCCTCACGAGAGACGAGAAGCGGTCGATAATAATTTTCAACGTCACCGACTACACGGGGTCCTTGAAGGTCAAGGTCTTCGACTCGGTCGACCGCGCCGTCGACCTCGCGGACGGGCTTGAAAACGGTCTGCATGTAAAACTGACGGGCTCGATGGAATACGACGATTTTCAGCGCGTTCACCTTTTCCGTCCGAGGACCGTCGAAAAGACGCCCTACGAGGAGAAGACCGACGACGCGCCCGAGAAGCGCATCGAGCTTCATTGCCATACCAATATGTCGACGATGGACGCCGTCGCGTCGGCGGAGGAACTTGTCGAAAAGGCCGTCCGATACGGCCACAAGGCGCTCGCGATCACCGACCACGGCTCCGTCCAGAGCTTCCCCGACGCCATGAAGGCGGCGAAGGGCAAGGATATAAAGATAATCTACGGCATGGAGGGCTATCTCGTCGAGGACGATTTCAAGGCCCTACGCGAGAAGAAGCAAAAGATACAGAGCCACCATATAATTTTCCTTGTCAAAAACGCCGTCGGCCTCAAAAATCTCTATAAAATGGTGAGCGAAAGCTCGGTCGACTGCCTCTATAAGAGCCGTCCGATGACGACGAGGAGCATGGTCGAAAAATACCGCGAGGGCCTGCTTATAGGCACCGCCTGCTCCGAGGGCGAGCTTTATAAAATGATACTCGAAGGCAAGTCGGACGAAGAGATAATCGACGCCATAAAAATGTATGACTACCTCGAGGTGCAGCCGATACAAAACGACCGCTATCTCATCGAGGGCGAGCGTAAACGGCTTTCAGGCGAGCAGGCGCTTCGGGACATAGTCGAACGCATTATAAGAATCGCGAAAAAGACGAACAGGCTTTTCGTGGCGACGGGCGACGTCCATTTCTTGAACGAGCGCGACGAGATCTACCGCCGCGTTATCCAGGCGGGTCTCGGCTTTTCGGACTGCGACCGTCAGCCGCCGCTTTACTACAAGACGACGGACGAAATGCTATCGCTCTTTAGCTTCTTAGACCCCGAGACGGCGCGCGAGGCGGTCATTGTGAACCCCGCCAAAATCGCCGATATGATCGAGGACGTCAAGCCCATAACGTCGGAGTTCTGTCCGCCCGTCATAGAGGGGTCTGAGGAAGAGCTCAAAAGGCTGACCTACGGCAAGGCCTACGAGATATACGGCGACCCGCTTCCCGGGATCGTCTCCGACCGCATAGACAAGGAGCTCGGCGCGATAATCAAATACAATTTCTCGGTCATGTATATCATAGCGCAGAAGCTCGTCTCCAAGTCGCTTTCGGACGGCTATCTCGTCGGCTCGAGAGGGTCGGTGGGGTCGTCCTTCGTGGCGTTTCTTTCGGGCATAACCGAGGTCAACTCCTTAAAGCCGCACTACGTCTGCCCGAAATGCAAGTATTCCGATTTTGACACCGACCCCGCCTACGGCGTGGGCGTCGATATGCCCGAAAAGGATTGCCCCCGCTGCGGCGCGAGGATGAAAAAGGACGGGTGGGACATCCCCTTCGAGACCTTCCTCGGCTTCGCGGGCGACAAGACGCCCGATATA
>JAEEIO010000049.1 GCA_016281405.1 Clostridiales bacterium
CGGTTTCAATAATCGTAATGCGTTTTGCCATAATGATACCTCGTTTATTTGTATTTTATCTCGGGTCTGTAATGCTCGAAAATCACCGTGTCGAGACCTTGCTCGTTTTTCGCCTCGTGGCTCGTCCAGCAGACCTTGACGCAGCCGAGCGCCTCGCAGACCTTCACAAAAAACGGTTTTTTGCATATTCTGTATGCGTTGAAATTAGGCCTTGCCGCGAAATTCATAAAGAGATTTCCGAGTAAAAACGACGTAAGCCGAGAACGTCCGCCGGCCCTGTAATCCTCGGGCAGCGTGGCAAGCTGACCGCGGTAGACTTTAGGCGCGTGAAAACGGAACCACGCTACTATAAACGGGTTGAAGCTCTCCATACAGGTCACGCCGTCGTAAGCGTTCATGAGCGCGTAGGTCTTTTCGCAAAGCTCGCGGTTTTTAGGCACGTCTTTGAGTTCGACGATTATCGGCGTCTTGCCGCCTATCACCTCAAGGACCTCGGAGAAAAGCGGTATCTTCTCATCGGTCCCGCACAAGCGGTATTTCGCAAGCTCGTCGTAGTCGAGGTCTTCGACCTTAACGTCGGCGCCGCAAACTCTGCTTAAAACGTTGTCGTGAATCACGACTACCTTACCGTCCTTTGAAAGCTGGACGTCAAGCTCGACGCCGTAGCCCGCGTCGACAGCGTTTTTGAAGGCGGCAAGCGAGTTTTCGGGAATAGACTGGTCTTTCGAGAAAAGCCCTCTGTGGGCGATATTCGCGCCGTAGAAAGGCTCTTTCTTTCTTTTGGAAGGCGCGTATGGCGCAATAAACCAGAGCGTTAAAAGGATCAGCCCCGCTATAACGCCGAGAATAATATAAAGTATTTCCATATCAGTCACCTTCGATAGCCTCGAGGCCTTTGGCGTTCGCGACCTTGCCCGCTTTGATATTCTTGACGAAGAAGAGGAAGACCATACAGCTTAAGAAGAGCATAATTGCAGAATAGACGGGTAGCGCGCGCCACGCGAGGGTCACGTTGAAGACGAGACCTAAAAGCACGGGGGTAATGGTCTGCGCCGACATGCTCGCCGCGTAATAGAAGCCCGTAAATCTGCCGATCTTATTGCTGGAGCAAAGCTCGACGACCATCGGGAAGGAGCAGTTGTGGACGAGCGCCATACCGAAGCCTCTAATGGCTCCGACGGCGTAAAGCAAAGCGGGGAAGGAGAATTCGCCGTTTGCGCCGGTGACGACGTGCGTCGGCGTGACGAAGCACATAACGATCATACCGATAACGGTCAGCGAAAGTCCGCATGCGACGGTCCATTTTCTTCCTATCTTATCGGCTATCATGCCGGCTATCGCAAAGCCTATAACGCTTGCGACGCCGCCGATTATGGTAAGTATCATCGTGGAACTCGAAACGGAGTTGAGATAGTAGATAACGAAGTTTCCTATGTAGGTCCCGAGGGCGTTATCTGCCATAAACCATAAGAACTCGGCGCCGAGTATCGCAAAAAGCATGCGTTTGTTGGCTTTCGACATTGGCGCATCGTCGGTTACGGGGTTTTCGATGGCGGCGAGCTTTTCGCCCTCCTCCATCTCTTCCTTCATCTCGGCGGCGAGCTTGTTTTCTTTAATCGTCGCGAAAAGCACGAAGGCCGAAACTACCATAAGCACCGAGGCGACTATGAAGGGAATTTCTATAATCCAGACGTTTCTCGCGGCGTCGCCGGCGTTTATGTAGTCTGAAAGCTTTAAGAATATGCCGAGCACCGTCGCGAAGGCGCCGCCGAAATAACCCATTATGTTGATTATGCCGTTGGCCTTGGCGCGAAGAGGCTTCGGGGTGATGTCGGGCATAAGCGCGACGGCGGGGTTTCTATACATCATCATAAACATAAGCACGACGGCCATCATGATTATCATGCCGACGATGTTGTTCGCGTGGAAAAGAAGAGGAATAAAGGGGAAAGCGAGGGCGGCAACGAGCGTGCCGACAAGTATGAAAGGCATACGCTTGCCTATGGGCGTTTTAGTTCTGTCGGAGAGGTTACCGAATATCGGTAAGAGGATGAGAGCCGCGAGGTTGTCGCAGGCCATTATGATACCGACGAGCCATTGGACGTTTAGTATCTTGTCGGCGTCGCCCGCCTTTAACTCGGCCGACGTGAGACCGTACATATTCCTTGCGAATATGTCGGTTAAGAAGGTGGGGCACCAGGAGTCGTAGACTTGCCACAAAAGCAGGATGCCGAAGAAGGCAAAGCCGATGAGGAAGGTGCGCTTGTAGTTGAGTTTCAATCCGCCCGAAAGTGTCTTACCCATTTTGAGTCTCCTTTATTATATCTTTTTGTCAGTCTTGCCTTAAATGGAGTATTTCGCCCTTTTCGGCCATTTCCTTTTTCATCGCGGCCTTGTTTTCATACATTTTTCCGTCGGCCTCGGTAATGGCTTCCTCGAGGTCGTCGCCGCGGCTTCTTAAGGCGTAGCCGAAGGCGCAGGTGTAGGGCGTTTTGTCAAGTTCTTTCCTCATGGCGGCGACGGCGGAAGCGAGCTTGTTTTCGTCGGCGTTATTGTAAAATACAATGAATTCGTCGCCGCCGATCCTGTATGCCGAGGCACCTTCGCCGCATCCGGCGATAATGGCGCGGGAGACGGCCTTCAGGGCTGTGTCGCCGGCCTCGTGGCCTATGTTGTCGTTCAAGTATTTAAGTTCGTTCATATCTATCGATATGATGCCGCTTATGCTGTTGCCGTAATGCTTGATGTCCTGATAATAGCTTTGACGGTTGAAAAGTCTGGTAAGCGAGTCGACCCTCGACATGTGGATATACATAAGCAGGTAGTAAAGCAAGATCGACGCCGTGAAGAGGTCGCAGGTATTGTCCGCCGCGCCGAAGAAGAGAATAAGCACGGCGCAAACTGTGGGGACGATTATTATGTAAAGCGACGCGATCTTTTCCATACGCGAATAATTTTTGAAATAAAGGATATTGCGGACTACGAAAATGACCAGGTATATTCCGAAGACGACGTAAGGCCAATAGGGGAAAAATCCGCCGGTATATTTATTGTCATTGGTGTAGAAACAAACGAGATGAAGCCACTGCGAAGAAAAATAGACGGGAACACTTACGATCTCGGGTAAAAGCATAAGCGCCCATTTAACCTTCGAGAGCTTTCTGTCGTTTATTATCTGCATCATCACAAGAAGAATGGCGGGGTAGACCGAATAGACGAAAGCGGTGAGTAACGGACGTAAAACGCTCAGCGTTTCAAAAGTCTGAGTCCATTGCTCGAAGTAAAAAGCCAGCGACTGAAGAAACAAAAGCGCGACCGCGGCTACCGTAAGCCGCTTGATCCTTTGCGAAATATGCGCGCTGATGCGCACCATTATAAGGAGCCCTACGAGCTCGAAAAGCAAAATGCCGTTATTTATCAGGTAATCTAAAATGAGCATCTGACCAGTCCTTTACTCTTTATTCCGATAAAGCCGACAGACCGACGGGTTTGCCGGCTCATCGGACTTAGTTACTGTTTATCTTCGCCGTCAAAAAGCCGTTCGGTTATTTCCTTTATCCTTTCGGGAGGAAAGGGAGGAAAGGCGACGGGCTTCATCGCGACAGACATAAGCTTTAAGGGGTTGTCGTCTGCGGCTATGCGGTTTGAGCTTAAAGCTCCGCATATTTTGCATCGGTGGATAATGGCCCATTCGCCGCCGTTTCTGACCCATACGGCTATGGGCTCCATCGTTCCGCCGCAATCGGCCGCGCGGTCGCCCGGCTCTACGTCTAAATGCTTGCTTGAAAGACAGTAGGGGCAATGGTTGCGGTGACGTGTGCCGGCGCCTTCGGGAAAGACGGTGCGACCGCACGCTTTACATACGAAACTGGCTTCACATGGATGAGTTTTACAGTAACCTTTTTCAAATGATTTTTTCTTGTTTTCACGGTTCACGTGGACTGCCTCCGAAACAGATATTATTATTAAGTTAAAGTCTTTTTCTTTTTAATTGTCGCGGGCAATTCGTCTATCATGGCGTAAAACAGCTTTTCGGTAAGCTCTCTGTTTTCCATGTCCTCGACGAGAAGCATTTTGCTTCCGCCCTCGTAGGGGAACTCAAGCGGCGCGCCGGAAAGTATTTTTTCGGCCGAAGGCGTTCTCTTTACCAGAAATCTGTCGTCGTAAACGCCTCCTATGACCTTGCCCATGTAATAGATGATATACTCTCCCATCATCGGGCGGTAGGTGACGCCGTTTATGTGCGAAAGCTCGTCCATAACGAATTCAATATAGTCTTTTGACGAAGCCATTTTATTCACCTCTCACCAAATAAAAGGTATTACCTTGTATTTCACGCGCTTTTTGTAGTCGGAGTATCCCGCGAGGCCGTCTTCGAGCACCTTTTCCTCGTTTTTCATGCGGACGGCGATAATGGGGATATAAAAGAGTAAAACTGCAAACGAAAGGGGAGAGCCTAACACAATTCCCATCGAGAGAAACAGGACGAGCGTAGCGGCATACATCGGGTGCCTGATTACTCCGTAAAGACCCGTGTCGATAACTTTCTGCTCTTCCTGAACTTCAATAGTCCTCGAAAGATAGGCGTTTTCCCTTAACACCTCGGCATACATAACGTAGGCCGCGAGAAATAAGACGGCGCCGACGACTGCCACCCACGGCGGAAGAATAATCCATCCAAAGCGGAAATTCAATCCCGCGAGCACGAAAGCGGCTATAAACATAAGTCCGCTTAACGCGACGACGGCCCTTTGCTCCTTCTCGGTTTCTTTTACGTTGAGACGCTTTTTAAGGAGCTCGGGGTCTTTGATCATCATAACGATCCCCGCGGCAAACATCGGGACGAAGAGTATTCCGAGAAAGAGCCATCCGTTCCAGTATTCGAGCGACCACGCGGGTAAAAAGAGTAAAAGACCGACTAAAACAAGTCCCGCGAAAAACTTTGCCAAAGCCTGAAAAAAGAGTTTTACGGACATAATGAACCACCTTTACGGTAAAGCGGACGATTTACTTTTTCTTTTTCTTTTTATTCTCGATGCCGAAGACCTTTTTAGCCGCCTCGGTAAGCGGCTTATCCCACGTCTTGCCGACGGGCTCGGACTTTCTCATCCATTGACAGTAGTCCATATAATCGTCGTCGAGCACTACCGTATACGGCGGACCGCAGCGGTCGTTGACGTGCATATAGAGCCGCCTTCCGTCTGCTATGAGCCTTTCGGCCTCGCCGCCGCTCATCTTGCTGTTGAGACGGTTGAAAACGTCGGCGGTTATTTCGTAAAGCTCCCACGAGCCCTGAAACACCACCTCGGCGCCGTAAACGTCCTTTTCTTCGTTGTGGCAGGCCTTCCAGCCTATTCCTTCTTTGAGTTTCATAAATACCTCCTGTTTTCACTCGACGATTTTAATATCGATGTCGCCCGTGACAGTCGTAATACTGCAGCTTCCGCCCGTCGCAGTTGAGGGGACGTTTACCTTGCCCGTATTCGACTTCGCCGTAAATACCTTCGGTGTTAAAAGCGTTCCCGAAACGTTTCCCGTAGAAACCGAGACGGTGATCTCGTGCGCGTCGCACTTGTCAAAAGTCACGCTGCCCGTGGTGGCGGAAATATCGAATGAAAGCGTCGCGACGGTATCTTTTAACGCAAGCTTGCCCGTAGAACCTTTGACGTAAAGACTACTGCAAGCGACCGAAGAAATCTCCGTCTTTCCCGTTCCGTAATTTACCGTTAGATTATCGCACTTTGCGGACGAAACCGTAACGGATCCCGTCGAGACGGTAACGTCGATACTTTTTGCCTTCAAGTCGGCGATTCTTACGCCGCCGGTCGAAGTCTTTATCTTTATATTTCCGCCGTAAGTCGACGTATTTCCGCCGTAAGACGACGCCCTGTAATCGACGTTTCCGGTGCTTAAAGATATTTGGGCGTCGGAGATCTTCAATTCCGAAGAAACCGTGACGTTTCCCGTGCCGCCTTTAACCGAAAGCGCGTAATATGTTTCGGAAGGCAGATATACCGTAATCTCCGGCGCTTTGGCTCCAAAGAATATTGTAAAATAATCAAACCAGTCGCGCCCGTCGACAACGTCGATTTTCAAAACTCCGTCCTCGACCGCCACCGTGTGCTTTATCTTCTCGCTTTCGAAACAGACGACCTTCACGGCAACGTCGGCGGACGGTAAAAAGTTGATTTTGCCCGTCTTTTCGGTAACGTCAACCGCCTCAAACTTTTCCGTCACCTCAAAAGTGTTGGTCTCGAATTTCGTGGGCTTGATCCTTGAAAAGTCGAAATTGATAAGCAGGCAAAACGCCAGCCCGATAAGTAAAACTATCGCGAAAAGACATACAAGAACGATTACTAACTTTTTCATTTTAACAACTCCTTTTTTCAATCGGCGTCTTCGTCAGTCGATTCCAAAAGAAAGCTTACGGGACGGAAACCGTCGTTACAGGATATCATCGCCGACCTTTTGTCTTTCATCCAGCCGCCGTAAAAATCCACGGCTCCGTGCGCGAGGGCGAAGACGAAAGGCGAGACAGACTCCCACGCGCTTTCACAAAAGCCATCCGGCATTTTGGCGCCGTTTGCGATAAACACCCGACCCTCTTCGATATCGCACGCGTGCTCAATCGGGTTTTCGTATTTTTCAATAAGGTCGTTGTACCTCGCCTTGCGGACAACGGTGATTTTTACTTTCTTCATATCTTTTCCTTCTCCTTGAGCCATCCGTCGAGAAACCGTAACTGCTTTTCCGTATGGAACCAGTGCTCGCCGCCCTCCATGACGGTAA
>JAEEIO010000050.1 GCA_016281405.1 Clostridiales bacterium
AGGCCGTTCTCGGCAAATATAAGGGCGTCAAAGTCGAAAAGCTCGTCTCGCCCGTCACCGACGCCGATATCGACCTTGAGCTTAAAAGATATCAGGATAAATATTCCCGACTGATCCCCGTCACCGACAGAGCCTCCGCCATAGGTGACACCGTAGTTATAGACTACGAAGGCTTCGTCGACGGCGTTGCCTTCGAAGGCGGCAAGGACGAAAACCATAACCTCAAGCTCGGCTCGGGTCAGTTCATCCCCGGATTCGAGGATCAGCTTGTCGGCAAAAAGGCCGACGAAGACGTCGAAGTCAAGGTCAAGTTCCCCGACGATTATCACGCCGAGGAATTGAAGGGTAAAGACGCCACCTTCAAAGTCAAGGTCAAAGAGATAAAGACCACCGAGCTTCCCGAGATCGACGACGAATTCGTCAAGGACGTCTCCGATTCTTCGACCGTTGAGGAGTTCAAAAACGACATAAAGGATAAAATGACAAAGTCGAGAGAGACCGAGTCCGAAAACCTCTTTATCGACAATCTCATAGGCGAGGTCGTCAAGGATATGAAGGTCGACATCCCCGAAGTCATGTTCGACAACGAACTCCGCGAGATAATGGTCGACTATGACAGAAGACTCCGCGATCAGGGTATGGACCTTGAAACCTACATGAAGTATCTTGGTCAGACCGAGGAGGACTTCAAAAAGGTCTTCAGACCGCAGGCCGAGGCCAGAGTAAAGAGCCGTCTCGCTCTCGAGGCCGTTGCCGCCAAAGAAAAGATCGAAGTCACTAACGAAGAACTCGATAACGAGTATAAGCGCATCGCCGAGCAGTATAAGATGGGCGTCGACGCAGTCAAGATGTATATCCCCGAAAGCAATATGCGCAAGGATATGGCCGTCTCAAAGGCTCTCGATTTCCTTAAGGCCAACGCCGAGATAACCGAAAAGGATCTCGCCGCCGCCACCAAGGAAAAGGCCGCCGCGAAGAAGACCGCCGCCAAAAAGGCTCCTGCCAAGAAAGCGGAGGAGAAAGAGGCGACCGCCGAAAAGAAGGCCCCCGCGAAAAAGGCTGCCGCCGAGAAAAAAGCTCCCGCAAAGAAGCCCGCGGCGAAAAAGACCGAAAAATCCGAATAATCCCGATTAACGCGAATAAAACAAGCCAATAATAACAGTGAGGTGCAGGTTATGAGTTTAGTTCCTATGGTAGTCGAGCAGACCAGCAGGGGAGAGCGCTCTTACGACATCTACTCCCGCCTCTTGAACGACAGGATAGTGATCCTCTCGGAAGAGGTCAACGACGTCACCGCGAGTCTTATTGTCTCGCAGCTCCTTTACCTTGAGTCCATCGACCCCGACAAAGACATAAGTTTTTATATCAACAGCCCCGGCGGCTCCGTCTCGGCGGGCTTTGCCATCTACGATACGATGAAATATATAAAGTGCGACGTTTCGACGATCTGTATCGGCATGGCCGCGAGCATGGGCGCATTTCTGCTCTCGTCCGGAACCAAGGGCAAGCGTTTTGCCCTCCCGAACAGCGAGATAATGATCCATCAGCCTTTAGGCGGTATGCAGGGTCAGGCAAGCGACATAAAGATCCACGCCGATCACATCATAAACACCCGCTCGAAGCTGAACGCCATACTTGCCGAAAACACCGGAAAGCCGCTCGAGGTCATCGAGCACGATACCGAGAGAGATAACTTCCTTTCGGCCGCCGAAGCCGCCGAATACGGCCTTATCGACAAGGTCATAGAGAAAAGATAAACGGTAAAGCAGGCTTTCGCCTGCTTTATTCATAAGGTGATAATATATGCCCGATAAAAAACAAGAAAACGAAATACGCTGCTCCGTCTGCGGCGCTACGGCGTCGCCCGGCGTATTTTTCGTCTACTACAACGGTATTTATATCTGCCGCGACTGCCTTAGCAGACAAGGCTACGACGCCGACGACATCGAGGTCATGAGCGCCGCCGAAACCGCGGCGAAAAGCGGCGCGCCCGAAAACGATGACGTTGCGCTTATGCGTCCCGCCGAGATAAAAAAGGTGCTCGACAGCTACGTCATAGGTCAGGATAAGGCAAAAAGGACACTTTCCGTCGCCGTCTACAACCACTATAAGCGCATAAACTCCAAGGCTGACGCCGACGACGTAGAACTTCAGAAAAGCAACGTGCTTCTCCTCGGCCCCTCGGGCTGCGGCAAGACGCTTATGGCCCAGGTGCTCGCAAAAACACTTAACGTTCCATTCGCAATAGCCGACGCCACGACTCTCACAGAGGCGGGCTACGTCGGCGAGGACGTCGAAAACATTTTGCTCCGTCTTATTCAGGCGGCCGACTTCAATATCAAAAAGGCCGAGCGCGGCATAATTTACGTCGACGAGATAGACAAAATCGCCCGCAAGAGCGAAAACCCCTCCATCACCCGCGACGTCAGCGGCGAGGGCGTTCAGCAGGCGCTTCTCAAGATCCTTGAGGGAACGGTGGCAAACGTCCCCCCGCAGGGCGGCAGAAAGCATCCCCAGCAGGAATTTCTGAGAATTGACACCACCAATATTCTCTTTATCTGCGGCGGCGCATTCGACGGCATCGATAAGATAGTCGAAAAGCGAGTCGCCAAGAACGCCATGGGATTCAACGCCGATTTCAGCAAGGCGATAAACGACGAAAACGACGTTTATAATCTCGTAATGCCGCACGACCTCATTAAATACGGCCTTATACCCGAGCTCGTCGGCCGTCTTCCCGTCATAACCTCCGTCGGTGGGCTCGACGAGGACGCGCTTGTAAAGATACTGACCGAGCCGAAAAACGCCCTTGTCAAGCAGTATCAGAAGCTCTTTAAGTTTGACGGCGTTGAACTTACCTTCGACGACGACGCTCTGTCCGAGGTCGCCAAAATGGCCAAAGAACGCAATATGGGCGCAAGAGGATTAAGGGGCGTTTTGGAAAACGTAATGACCGATTTAATGTTCGACCTCTCGGGCGGCGGCAAAGTCAAGTCCGTCCGCATCACGAAGCAGGTCATAGAAGGCACGGGAAAACCGATAATCGCCTGATAAAAAAAGACATAGACCTCCGTATTCGCATATTATATAGTATGCTTATACGGAGGTCTTTTTATATGATAAAACGGATTGCCGCCATAGGCGGCGACAGCCGAACGATATATCTAATCGAAATACTTAAGAATAAAGGATATTCAGTAGAAAACCTCGTTTCGGGCGGCGACTTTGACGTCGTCAAAAACTGCGACGCCGTGATTCTACCGATGCCTTTAACGCGTGACGGCGTAACCGTCAACGCGCCGTTTTCAAAAGAGCCGATTTTAATAAAAGAGATCGCGTCGCAATGCGGAAACAGGCCCGCCTTCGGCGGATATTTCGGAAAGGCGGCGTCGCTTTTCCAAAACCCGTTTGACTACGGCGTAAGGGACGAGACCGCAATCCCCAACGCCGTCGCGACGGCTGAAGGAGCCATATCGATAGCCATCGAAAAACTGCCGATAACCGTTTTCGGCATGAAATGTCTCGTGACAGGCTACGGCAAAGTCGCAAAATGCCTTTCCGAGCGGTTGAAAGCGCTATTTGCCGACGTCACCGTCGCCGCGAGAAAGCAGAAGGACTTACTGTGGGCCGAGGAGAGAGGATTTCGTCCTCTACCGTTTTCAAAGCTTTCCGAGAGCCTTTCAGAATTTGACTGTATTTTTAACACCGTTCCCGAAAAGGTCTTATGCGAAAAAGAGCTCACAAACGTCAGAAAAGACGCCTATATAATAGAACTCGCCTCTTCGCCAGGATGCGTCGACAAGGAGGCGGCCGCAAGGCATAACGTCAATGTCATTTCGGCGCCGTCGCTCCCCGGAAAAACAGCGCCGAAGACGAGCGCGGAGATAATATTCAACTGCATCGAAGGCATAATATCGGAGGAAAAACTATGAAAAAGAAAACGCTCGGCTTTTGCATGACGGGCTCGTTCTGCACTTTCTCAAAGGTATTTCCCGTCCTCGACGATTTTACTGCCGACTACGACGTCATCCCCGTAATGTCGCAAAACGCCGCGACTATAGACAGCCGTTTCGGCCGTCACGAAGACTTTATAAAACTTCTCGAGGAGAAAACGGGGAAGAGCGTAATAACAACGATAGAGGACGCTGAGCCTATAGGCGGAAAGGGACTTTGCGACGCCATGATAATAATGCCATGCACGGGAAACACAGCCGCAAAGCTCGCAAACGGCGTGACGGACACCTCGGTCACTATGGCTGCAAAAGGCCATCTTCGGAACGGCAGACCGCTTATCATCGCAATATCCTCAAACGACGCGCTCGGCGCAAATTTCAAAAATATCGGACTGCTTTACAACACCCGAAACGTCTATTTCGTCCCCTTTTCTCAAGACGACCCGAAAGGGAAGCCGACGTCTCTCGTAGCAGACTTTTCGCGCGCTCCGGAAACTGTCGAGGCTGCGTTTTGCGGCCTGAGAATAGCAAAACTGTTCAATTAAAGAAGTCCCGCCTAAAGGCGGGACTTCTTTTATTTATCATCTTTCTTTTCTTCTTCTTTTTCGGGCTCTTGCGTTTCGCTCTTCATTTCGAGCATCTCTTTAAGCCTGTTTCCTATTTTTTTCTTTTTCGTTTGCTTGCCGTTATACTCCTTGTTGTATCTCACCGCGTTGACG
>JAEEIO010000051.1 GCA_016281405.1 Clostridiales bacterium
ATGTTGGACTCGACGGCCCACTGGCTCGGCAAGAAAAAGACTCTTTGCGAGACCTACACGGGAAGCGGTTGGGAGCTGACGCTCTCCGATATGAAAAGAATTGCGCATCGCCTTATGATGCAGGGCGTGACGACCATGATGTTCATGGGCGCTTACCACTGTCTCGAGGGGATGAAAAAGTTTTTCCTGCAGTGCTATCCGCCGTCGCACGGGCCGAATAACGGACTTTTCAATAATTACGGCCTGCTTGCCGACTATTTTTCGAGGCTTTCGGCGATAGTCGCGAACAGCGGTAAGAAGGCGGGAGTGCTTTTGCTCTATCCGTCGACCACGGCGGCCGTGACGAGCAGGGCGAATTATATTCATACCTGGGAATACTCCATAAAGGATTTTCACGACAAAACGACCTACAGACAGATGGACGCCGCCGTCACGGCGACGATAAACGCTCTTATCGCCGAAAAGGTGACCTTCGAGGTGGCCTTCGAGGAACTTTTCGAGAAGGCGACCGTCAATAACGGGACGATAACCTTCGATCTCGGCCACGGCGCGGCGGGACCCTACGACACGGTGATCCTGCCCGCGGTGAGGTTTACGCGGGCGAAGACGGCCGAGGTCCTGAGACAGTTTATCTCTGAGGGCGGCAAGACCGTTTTCGTAAACGACCTGCCCGAAAAGGAAGTAGACGGCTTTACGCCGTTTGATATCGCGGGAGAGACCGCGGGCTTCAAGGAGGCCTGCGTCCGCGTGAAAGCAAGGCCCGACGACAAGGAGACCGCTTATTTCGAGATAGCGCGCAATATAAGAGGCGTAGCGACAAACGAGGTGTCGATAGAGGAGAGAAACGCTCCGAGAGCGGCGCTTTCGAAGGCGTTAAAGACCCTTATGCACGAGGAAAAAGTGTCCGTCACGGGCGGCGACGATATTATGTGCTTCGCGAGAGAGACGGGCCCTGTAGGCGTCTATCTTATAGCCAACGACTCGCTTGAAAGCGAGAAGCTTCGCATCGAGCTTCACGAGGACAAGAAGGCCGTAGTCTTCGACCTCGACGAGGGCGTAGTGACGGGGAGCTTCAACCGCTCCTACGAGACGACGCTTTGCGGCAGGGAAGGCATAGCCGTTTTCGCGGGCGACATCGACACCGTATCGGAGCTTGAAAAGTGCCTCGAGAGCGGCAAAAAGCTTATCGCGGGTGAGCATAAGGAGCTTATAGGGAATATGACTTTCAGCGCCGAGAACGGAAATACGCTCCGGCTCGGATACGAAATATGCGTAAATACCGCGCCGCTTGCGGGCAAAAAGCCGAAAGAGGTCTACGCCGCCGTCTGCGATATGCCGCGCACCGATTTCAAAAAGGAAAAGGACAAGTATAACAAGCCCGAAGGAAACGTCTGGGTCATCAGCGACCTTGAACGCGGCAAGCCGTTCGCGATAAGGTCTTATTTCACCGTCATAAACAAGCCGAAGAAGCTCGAGCTTGTCTGCGAGGATATTTTCGGCTCGGTCTACATCCTCAACGGAAAGCCGCTCAAGCTCGGCCGTCACGAGACGGTCTACGACAGGACGAACGTCGTTTTCGACGTCTCGCAGACGGTCTCGGAGGGGACGAATATTCTCGTAGTAATGGGGAATACTCCCGATTACGATATGCCCTTTACGCCGCCGTTTTCGATGATAAGAGGCGACTTCGCGCTTGACGAGCGGTGCGCCGTCGTGTCGCCCGTGAGGGAGGGCGTAGGGGAGTTTACCTCCGCGGGATACCCCTTCTACAGCGGCGTCGCGGTATATGAGTTTACCAGGCGTTTCGAGAAGAAAGAGGCGCTTTTGGAGCTTGAGACGAGGGATTACGCCGCCGTTTTCGTCAATTCGTCCTTCGTCGGCGAAAAGGCGTGGCCGCCGTACCTCTTCGACCTTTCGGGGCACCTCCGCAAGGGCGAGAACGACGTGAAGATATACGTCACGCCGACCATGGCGAACCTCTTCGACAGGACGGTCGAAAGCGGTATCAAAAAGGCTTACATAGTCGATAAGAAGAAAGATTAAGAGGGAAGCTTATGAAATACGCCGACGCGCTCGGTTATATCGACGGGTTCGCGAGGTTTTCGCATCCCGCGTCGCTCGAAAGGATAAGGTCTATTCTTTCGCGTCTCGGCGACCCCCAGAAGTCGCTCCGCTTTTTCCACGTCGCGGGGACGAACGGCAAGGGGTCGACGGCGGCCTATATCGCTTCGGTTTTAAGCTTTTCGGGCGAAAAGTGCGGACTTTTCATTTCGCCTTACGTCTACGAGTTTACCGAGAGAATCAAAATAGACGGTAAAAATATCGGAAAGAGGCGGCTTTCGTGGGCCGTTGCCAAAATAAAAGATCTCGGCGTGACGCCCGACGACTGCACCCAGTTCGAGCTTATCACCGCCGCCGCGATGCTCTGCTTCAAAAAGGAAAAGTGCGACACGGTGGTGCTGGAGACGGGTCTCGGCGGACGTTTCGACGCGACGAACGTTATTGAAGCGCCGCTTTGCACCGTTATAACTTCGGTTTCGATGGACCATATGAACGTCCTCGGCGACACGGTCGAGAAGATCGCCGCCGAAAAGCTCGGGATCATAAAGCCCTACGGCATTACCGTAATTTCGGGCGCGAACAAAAAAAGCGTGCTCGATATGGCTGAAAAAAAGGCGGCGGAGCTTCACAACAGGTTTATAATAGCGTCCGCGGACGACGCGGCGGACGTCAAGACCGGGACGGACGGCGTGAGATTCAAGTATAAGGGTCTTGAACTGAAGACGGGCATGACGGGGTCTTTTCAGCTTGAAAACGCCGTCACGGCTTTGGAGGCGCTTTTTGCGGTCTGCCCGAAGTTAAAGGAACAAGCCGTTATTAACGGCATTTTCGGGGCGAGGCTCCCCTGCAGGTTCGAGGTCATGTCGCAAAGTCCCGCCGTCATAGTCGACGGCGCCCACAACGAAGGGGCCATGGAGGCGCTCGTTCATAATCTGAAAACGCTTTATCCCGAAAAGAAGATCTACTCCGTCGTCGCCATGTGCGGCGACAAGGATTACGTCAAGGTCGCCGCGAAGATAGCGGCGGTCTCGGAGGCGGTTTTCGTCACTGACGCGGGCAATCCGCGGTCGCTTCCGACGGAGCTTCTTGCAAAAGAGGCGAGGAAATACTGCAAGGACATCACCGAGTATCAGTCGCCGAGAAAGGCTTTCCGGGCGGCGATGCGGCGGGTGAAAAAGGACAAGAGCGGCTCCGCCGCGGTCGTCTGCGGCTCGCTTTATTTGCCCAAGGCCGTCTTCGGCAGGCTTGGAAAGTTTAAGTATTGAAAAAAGTCCCGCAGTCGCGGGACTTTTTTTATTGCGGTTCGCAGAAGACGTGGTGGCCGATGACGAGGGCGACCTCGAGGGAGAGCATATAGCGGTTAGAGGTGTGGCGCGGGTCGTAAAAATAGACGCAGCCGCCCGTCGGGTCGGCGCCCGAGAGCGCCTCTCTTGCGGCTCTGTAGGCGCTTTCGGTCGGCTCGAGGTCTATCTGACCGTCCGCGACGGTGTCGAAGGCGCCGCGCTGATAGATGACGCCCGCGACCGTGTCGGGAAAGGACGGGTGTCTGACGCGGTTTAAGACGACGGCGCCTACGGCGACCTGTCCCTCGTAGGGCTCGCCCCTCGCCTCGGCCGAGATGACGTGAGCCAGAAGCTCGAGGCGGGCGTCCTTTACCGCTGAGTTCTTGCCGCTGTCCTCAATGTTCATCGAGCCGAGGGTAAGGGGCCCCGCAATGCCGTCGGGGTCGAGGCCGTTAGCCTTCTGATACTCCTTGAGGGCGGCAAGCGTCTTCGGGCCGAATATGCCGTCGACGCCGCCCTCCCCGAGATAGCCTTCCGAGACGAGCTTTTCCTGAATCAGCTCGACCTCGCGTCCGTAGGAGCCTATGCGGGAGAGGGCGGGGACGGCGGCGGTCGGAGCGCGGAGCAAAAAGGCGGCGGCAAAGACGGCAAGAAGAGTTAAAACAACAAGGGTCCTTCGCTTCATTTTTCATCAACTCTTTAAGGCTTTTTAAGGTGTTTTGCCCCTTTTTTAAGATAATTATTCGTCAAATAGCTGAAATTACGGCGAAAATTTGCATTTGCGCCGCGTTTTATGTTAAAATATTAGAGTCGGAGGTAAGAACATGAAAAAGTTTCGCGCCGTTTTCGCGGCTTTGCTGATAATAGTCTGCTATCTTTTGACCTGCGGGATAAGGGCTCTCGCGGGGGTCCTGAATATGGGCGGGGGGACTTTTGAGTATATCCTGCTCGCTTTTCTCGGCTTTGCCGCCGCATTTTTCGCGCTGGCAGGTTTTTCGCTTTCGTTTTTCGCGATTTTTGAGAAGAAATGGCTTTTGTTTGCCGTGTCGGCCGCCGCGACCTTCGTCGGCGGACTTGTCTGCGGACTTCTGACCGCGCCCTTCGAAGGGGCGGTCGACTCCGTCCTTATGCCGCTTCTTTTCGCGGTTATCTGCTTCGGCGCGGCCTTCGGGCTCTCGTTTATACTGAAATATCGTCCCGTATATTTCGCCGTGTCGGCGGTAGCCGCCGTCTTCGTCAATATTCTCTTCGTAAACGGCGCGTCCGTGACGGCGGTGACGGCCGTGGGGGCATTATTCCCCTTCGTCCGCATATACTCCGATATAGGGCTCGACAAGGGCATTATCGCCTATATCCTCTACGTCGTGATATTCCTTCTTCACTATCTCATTTTGCGAAAGTGTTTCGGGCTTTTCGCAGGGCGGAAGGGTAAGTAATTATGGATTTTCTGATTTTTCTTTTTCAACCGCTTCTTTTCGTTATATTCGTCGCCGCTTTATTTTTCCTCGTCTCGCGTATTTTCAGGGGCGGGAGCAGGGAAGAGGAGACGAGGCGCGGAAGAAACGGCGAGATATATACCGAGGCGAGAGAGGTAAAACGTCCCGAAAACGAAGAGGTGCAGGACCTCGACAAAAATATGAGAGAATAAAAAAAGACCGCGAACGGGGCGCGCTCTAAAGGACAGTAAATAAAAACCGGCTGACGTAAGGGAAGCTTATCCTTATTTCAGTCGGTTTTTTGTCGCATACCTCTGTAAGCAGGACAAATGCGAGCCAAACGTCGAAAAGAATGATGATTGCCCTGACGGGCAAATGATGAGCCTCCCTTCGGTCGCCATGATGATTTGCGGGTTCACCGCAAAATGATGAAATGAGTTCCGCTTCATGCGCCGAAGGCGCTCATCATTCGGCGAAGCCGTTCATCATGCGCGAAAGCGCTCATCATGTGCCGCGCAAGCGGAACTCATCATTTGCCGACTGTTCTTAAGAACAGTCGGCGAAGACGGTCTTTCATTATTCGCTTATTTGTAAAAAACGCTCATCGAGACGCCCCTGTCGTAGACCAGAAGGTCGTAGGGACCTTTGGCGAGCTTGACGGAGACGTAGATATCGCCCGCCGCGCCGCTTACGTTCATGCTCTGCAAAAGCCAAATCACGAAAAAGTATTCGGGCAAGAGGAAAAGCAGGACGGTAAAGAGTATTCCGAATACGACTATGGGCGCGAGGCCGATTATAATATAGCAGGGTTTGTTATAATAGGCGTCGCCCGCCATAAAGGCGTAAAGGAGCGTAAACCCGCACTTTAGCTTTGCCTTCGGACAGAAGATTTTGAAAAACACCGCGTGGACGGCTTCGTGGCCGACGATATAGACTAACGCGGAGACTATGAGAATAAGCAGATGTATTATAATGCCGTTTCCCTCGAACAGCGCCGCGAGCTCGGATCTTTTTATTATCAGCGCGGGTATCGTCATCGCCGCCATCACGGCGGCGGCGACGCCGTTTATAACAGCGGCTTTTTTCTTGTCTTTCTGAAGGTCTATGGCGTCCGTTTCGACGTAGCCTTCCGGAAACATCACGGTGTTTTCGGGTCTTTTCATATTTTCGCTCCGATCCGTTAATGTTTTATTATTATATAACACTAAAGGCCCTATGTCAAATTATGTTGTTGCACCTTTATTATAACTATGCTATAATTAACTAAACGGAGGTGTAGTCATGAAAGCACTTAAAGTTATAGGCGTGATAATCTGCATACCTCTCGCGATCGCCATATTCGCTCTTTCGATAGCGGGAATCGCCGTCCACGGCGCGGCCACGATGGTCTCGCCCGCAAACGTCCGCACGCTGACGCAGTCGGTAAATCTTACCGCGCTTATCGACGCGGGCGAGAACTTCTTAAGCAATCTCGACGTTTCGTCCATGTTCAGCGGCTTCGGGGGTCTCGGGGATCTCTCCTCTTTGGAGGAATTCGAGGGCTTCGAGGGTATGGGCGACTTAAGCGAGATAATCGATATGGACGACCTCAAAAAGTATCTCGAGGAGGCGGGCGTAGGCGAAAACGGCGAAATGCCCGCGATAAATCTGCTTAAAGATATCTACGATTTCATCGCCCCCTTGGGCGAAGACGTCAAGCTCGCCGACGCCGTGGCGGTCTTTCAGAAGGAAGTGCTCGGCCGCATAGCTTACGACTATACCGACGGCCTGAAGATCTATCTGTGCTCGGGAAAGGTCACGATAAGGATCGATATGAGCTACGTCAACGCGGTCATCGTCGGGGCGAGGGACGCCTTCGCGGCGCTCTCCGAGCAGGTCCTCACCGACGAAAACTGGTCGAAATTCAAGTCCAACTGCAACGACCTCTTATCCGACCTTATAAACGGTCTTCCCGCCTACGAGGAGATCGAAAAGGACGTTGACGAGTGGCTCAATATGACCGCCGAGAGGTCTAAAGACGTTTTCAACCTTATCTTTAACGGCATAATACTTCTTGTGCTCGTCATCGGCGTCGCCGTAATCTGCATACTCATCGGTCTGCTCCGCTGGAGCCCCTACAAGTGGCTCGTCTGGTGCGGCGTGCCGATGCTTATCGCGGGATTGCTTATTCTCATCCCGACGCTCCTCGGAGGCCTTCTTTCGTCCGTCCTGAGCGGATTTCTGGGAGGACTCGACCTCGGCGCAATCGCGGGCGTCATATTCTCGGGCTTCCGTAACGCCGCGCTCGTATGCGCGGGCGTCGGACTTCTCTTCATAATACTTCGCATAGTATTCGGGTCAATAGCAAAGAGCAAAAAGCGTAAGGCCGAGGCCGCCGCGCAGGCGCAGTATCAGCCCGCCTACGCCGGAGCGCCCGCCCCCGTTTATTATAACAATCAGCAGCCTGCTCAGCAGGTCTATAGGCAACCCGCTTCGCCCGTTTATCAACAGCCCGCGGCGCCCGTAACTCCCGCGCCCGTCGAGGCGGAAACGGTAGTCGCGGCGGAGCCTGCGCCCGCCGAAACGGCGACCGAAGAAGCCGTCCCCGCGGAAACGGACGACGGACAGAACAACGAAATCCAATAATTAAAATATACGGAGGAAAATGAAATGGAACTCAAGGGAAGCAAAACCGAAGCCAATTTAAAGGCCGCCTTCGCGGGCGAGTCGCAGGCGAGGAACAAGTATAACTACTATTCCTCGAAAGCCAGGAAAGAGGGCTATGAGCAGATAGCCGCCATATTCGACGAGACCGCCGGCAACGAAAAAGAGCACGCCAAGATATGGTTCAAGCTCCTTAACGGCGGCGCCGTGCCGGACACCGTAGAGAACTTAAAGGACGCCGCGGCGGGCGAGAACTTCGAATGGACCGAAATGTACGCCGAATTCGCAAAAGTCGCCGACGAAGAGGGCTTCCACGACATCGCCGAGTTATTCAGAGGCGTCGGCGCCATTGAGAAGGAACATGAAGAGAGATATACCCGTCTTCTCGAAAACATAAACGGCGACCTCGTCTTCAAGAGAGGCTCCCTCGTCGTGTGGCAGTGCCGCAACTGCGGACACATCCACGTCGGAACCGAGGCCCCCGAGGTCTGCCCCGTCTGCAATCATCCGAGAGCATATTTCGAGCAGAAGGCAAACAACTATTAAAAGAAACAAAAAAACAACACCCGACCGGGTGTTGTTTTTTTTATGTTTTTTAATACTGCCTTCCCCAGACGACCATGTGCTTGGCCTCTTTGCCGCAGCAAACGCATTTGTCGGAGAGGTGTTCCTCCTCGAAGGGGATGCAGCGGCTCTTTACGCCGCCCGTGACCTCTTTGATCTTAGCCTCGCACTCGGCGTCGCCGCACCACATGGCCTTGATAAATCCGCCCTTGTTCGCGGCGATATCGAGAAACTCGTCAAAGCTCCTCGCGACCGACGTCTTCTCGGCAAGGTTTTTCTTTGCCTTCTCATACATATTGGCTTTTATCTCGTCAAGCAGTTTCAGGACGCTTTCGGTGAGACCGTCAAGCGAAAGCACCGTCTTTTCGCCGTTATCGCGGCGGACCGCGACGCACTTGTTCTCGGCGATGTCGCGGGGGCCTATCTCTATGCGAAGCGGCACGCCCTTCATCTCGTATTCGGAGAACTTCCAGCCGGGCGAGTTTTCGCTGTCGTCAAGCTTGACGCGGAAGGTCTTTTCGAGTTCCGCTTTCAGCTCGTTGGCTTTTTCGAGCACGCCCTCCTTATGAAAGGCTATCGGGATGATGACGACCTGGATGGGCGCGATGGCGGGCGGCAAAACGAGGCCGCTATTGTCGCCGTGGGTCATTATTATGGCGCCTATCATACGGGTCGAGACGCCCCACGACGTCTGATGCGGATAGCGGAGTTTGTTTTCTCTGTCGGTGAAGGTGATGCCGAAGGCCTTGGCGAAGCCGTCGCCGAAATAGTGGGACGTGCCGCCCTGAAGGGCGAAGCCGTTATGCATCATCGGCTCGACGGTGTAGGTCTCTATGGCGCCCGCGAACTTCTCTTTTTCGGTCTTGCGGCCGACGACGGCGGGGATGGCGAGCTTGTCGCGGTAGAAATCGTTATAGACGTTCAGCATACGGAGAGTTTCGGCTCTCGCGTCCTCCTCGGTCTCGTGCATGGTGTGGCCTTCCTGCCACAAAAACTCGAGATTTCTTAAAAACGGACGGGTGGTCTTCTCCCATCTCACGATGTTGCACCACTGGTTATAGAGCTTGGGCAAATCGCGGTAGGAGTGAATTATATTCTTATAATGCTCGCAGAAAAGCACCTCGGAGGTCGGCCTTATGCAAAGTCTCTCCTGAAGCTTTTCACCGCCGCCTACGGTCACCCACGCCACCTCGGGCGCGAAGCCCTCGACGTGATCCTTTTCCTTTTGCAAAAGTCCCTCGGGTATGAGGAGCGGCATGCAGACGTTCTCGTGCCCGAGCTTCTTGAACTCGGCGTCGAGTATATTCTTTATGTTTTCCCATATCGCGAAGCCGTAGGGTCTGAAGATCATGCAGCCCTTGACGGCCGAGTAATCGATAAGGTCGGCCTTCTTGACTATGTCGGTATACCATTTGGTGAAATCCTCGTCCATCGACGTGATCTCTTTGACGAGCTTGTTGTCCATAAGTTTTTCCTTTCGGGATTTTATTACTATATAATAATATATTCATTTGTCCCGTTTGTCAACTTTTTTCGAGCGTTTCTTGCGGGGACGTCTTTTTTATGGTATAATTTTTCAATAAATAACTTCGGAGGACGTCATGAACGACCGAAACACCCGAACCGAAATGCTTATAGGCAAGGAAGGCTTAAACCTCCTTGCCGCCTCGACCGTCGCCGTCTTCGGACTTGGCGGCGTGGGAAGCTACGCCGTCTCGGCGCTTGCCCGCGCGGGCGTCGGCAAACTGATAATAATCGACTTTGACCGCGTCTCCGAAAGCAATATTAACCGTCAGCTTTTCGCGTTGAAGTCGACCGTCGGCCGCCTCAAATGCGACGTCGCGGCCGAGCATATAAAGGACGTCTCGGAAAACTGCGAGGTCGTCGCCTATCCGATAAGATACGGCAAAAACGCCGAAATAGACCTTTCGGGCGCCGACTACGTCGCCGACTGCGTCGACGACGTCACGGCAAAGCTCGCTCTTATCGAAGAGGCAAAAAGACTCGGCGTCCCGATAATTTCGTCGATGGGAACGGGCAACAAGCTCCGCCCCGAGTGCTTCAGAATAACCGATATTGAAAAGACCTCGGTCTGCCCGCTCGCCCGCGTGATGCGGCTCGAACTCCGAAAGCGCGGGATAAAGGGCGTGAAGGTCCTCTGGTCGGATGAGCCGCCCCGCAAGCCGCTTTTTATCCCCGTGGACGGCGACGAGAGAACTCCCGCTTCGATCTCCTTCGTCCCCGCCGCCGCGGGACTAATGATTGCGGGCGAGATCATAAGAGACCTTTGCGGACTGTAAAAAAATAAAACGCCGTGCTTTGGCACGGCGTTTTTGCGTTTATTTTTCTATGAGAGCGACCGCGGCGGCGGCGACGCCTTCCTCGCGGCCTGTAAAGCCGAGCTTTTCCTCCGTCGTCGCCTTGACGCTTACGGCGTCTTCGTCGACGCCCAGATCGGCGGCGATATTTTCCCGAATTTTCAGGATATGAGGCGCTAATTTCGGGCGCTGGCATATAACCGTCGCGTCGACGTTCGAGACGCGGTAGCCTTTGGCTTTTATCACTTCGAGCGTCTTGCGAAGGAGAACGCGGCTGTCTGCGTCTTTATATTCGTCCGAGGTGTCGGGGAAGAGGGCGCCGATGTCGCCCGCCGCCGCTGCGCCCAAGAGGGCGTCGATGACGGCGTGAATCAGAACGTCGGCGTCGCTGTGGCCGAGCAGTCCCTTTTCAAACGACACCGTGACGCCGCCGAGGACGAGCCTTCTCCCTTCGGCGTAGCGGTGGACGTCGTATCCGTAACCGATCCTTATCATACTATTCCTTTTCCCCCTCGTCCCGCGCGGCCGCTATCGCCTCGGCGATAACGAGGTCCTCGGGGCGGGTTATTTTTATGTTGAGCCTGTCGGAGAAGACGGGGGTCACTTTTACGCCCGCTTTTTCCATGACGGCGCAATCGTCGGTGAGATCGCGAAGGCTTCCCGCCGCCGCTTCGACCGCTTTTTTGTAGTCGGAAAGTCTGAAGCACTGGGGCGTCTGCATGGCGACGAGACGGCTTCGGTCGAGCGTTTTCGATATTGCCGCGGAGGCGTCGAGCATCTTTATTGTGTCGGTCACCTCGGCGCAGGCGGCCGCGGCGCCGCTCTTATACGCCGCGCGGGAGACCTCGTCGATAACGAAGGGGGAGACGAAGGGCCTCGCGCCGTCGGCTACCGTTATAAACTCGGCGTCGGCGGGGATGTCTTTGAGTCCGCAGACGACCGATTCGGCGCGGCTGTCGGCGCCTCTCGTCACCGAAGCGAGTTTGGAGATCCCGATCTCTTTCGCGAGGGCGTAGACGTCGCCGACGAGGTCGCCCCTCGTCACGACGACGACGGCGTCAATGGTTTCGGCTTTTTCAAAGGCCGCGAGAGTCCTCGCTATGACCTCTTTGCCGTTTATTTTGTAAAAAAGCTTGTCGGGGACGGAGCCGTCCATGCGGCTCCCCGAGCCCGCCGCGGCGATAAGGGCGACGGTTTTCGGCGTCCGCTTTTTCTTTATAAGCTTTTCGAAAAGACCCATAAAATCACATCCGAGGTAAAATAAAAGGTCTGCCCGGGAAAAGACCGTTCAGACCGAGGGAGGACGGGCGTCAGCCGATCGCCTCTTCGAGACGCTTTTCGGCCTCGTCCTTCTTTAGATCGAGCGACAGCATTATTTCGGTGACGAGCATGTGCTTCGCGCTCTGATATATCTTTCTCTCGCCCGAAGAGAGCATCTTGACGGCGTTGCGGCGGCGGAGGTCTTTGTAGACTGCGGCGGTCTTTCGCACGTCGCCGAGCCTCAGAAGCTCGAGATTTTTACGGCAGCGCTTGTTCCAGTTGGGCTCGTCTTCGGCCTCTATAACGGAAAAGCCGTCCATGGCCTTCTCCATCTCTTCCTTCGGCAAGACGTTTCTAAGCCCGCTTTGCCTTGCGGTCAGAACGGGGACGGAGACTATCATACCGGAGTTTATTAAATTGACGATGTAAAAGGGACGTAGACCGAAGCCGTTGTCTTTGGTCTCGATCTTGTCGACTGTCCCCGCGCCGTGGAGCGGGTAGAGGACTTTTTCTCCGGGTTTCAGCATAAAATACTTCCTTAAAACATATTTATCCGACCTTATTATACACTATCCGTAAAAGTTTTGCAAGTGTGTCTTTACATAAAAATCGGAATTATTTGGCGAAAAAATGTTTGAAAGTCGGCGTCAAGTCCGATTTTTCGGACATTTGTTCGGGTATAATCGTCTCGTAAAACAAACGAGAGGTGATTTTTATGAAAAACAAACTCAAAAAGATCGGCGACGCGGTCTCGAAGGTGATCTGCGTTTTAAGCGCGCTTGGCATCGTGTGGATCGCCGTCTCGGTGCTTTGCGTAAAGTCGGCGAGGAGCCGCGACAACTCGCTCGACGAGTGGAACTTTTTCTCGGTGATTCAGAAGGTCTGAGCCGTCTCCGCCTCCTCGAGGGCGGCCGTTTCGGCGGCGTCCTCCGAGGCGTTTTCGGCCTTTCTGTCGTATATCTCGTCTATGAAGGCGATATTCGCGAGGGCGGTCGAGACCGTGGCGAAAAAGAGGCTCAAAACGGCTCTTTCGTTGTCGGTGAGTTTGGTGGCCATCGCGCCCGCCACCGAAAAGGCGATGAGGTTCAGCCGCTGGGCGTCTATAATGGCCTCGGCCGAGCAGGCGTCGGCGCCCTCCTTCTTTTTCGCGTCAGACGTTTCGCCCGCCTCCTTTTTTTAGAGTCTATGACGGCAAAGCCGGAAATATGAAAACCGCGGTATCGCGTCTGCGATACCGCGGTTTATTTATCGCGTTTTAATGTCTTTCCGACTTCAATTCGATATCAATGATCCTTGTGACGGTCATCGGTTCGTTGGGGTTATCGGTTAAGGGCATCGTATATTCAAAAGCTATCCAGTCGCCCACCTGAACGAAGGGAAGCTTTTCGTGCATAGTGACGGGGATGTAAAGTATCTGGTTAAATTGGTCGGTGGTTATCACGACGTTGGTGGTGCCGTCTATAACGACGAATCTGACGTCCTTTACGTCTGTATTGTAGTCTCCCGACATAATCTGCCCGTCGCCGACCGAGATATCCTCGCCCTTCAGCTTGGCGGCGTAGTCTTTCATCGCCTCTGCAACCGTGGCTCCGACGCCGACTATCTGATACCTTTCGACGTCTACGAAGGCATACATCTTGACAAGCCCCGCGCCGTCCTTGAGGGAGACGAAATAGGTCGGACGGTCGGCGATATTCAGAAGGATCGGGAAGGTCGATCTATAGGAGAGATGCTGCACCTGACCCTGCGCCGAGCTCATGGCCGAATACTCCTCGGCGCCCGGGACGGCGTAGAAACGGGTCTCTTTGGTTCGGAGGTTTACGAGCACGAAGCCGACGTTCGACTCGTCTGTCGCGACCGACGTCATGCCCGTGTAGAGCCACACGTCGCCGTCCTTGGCAATGTAGTTGTAGCCCGTGGTGGTGTTAAGGACGTTTTTCTGCCCGAACAGCGAGTTCCAGAAGCCGTTGACGTAAACGCCGTAATAATTGAGTTGCTCGATTATGAGGTCGGAAATGAAGACCTGGTCGACCCACTCGGGGATGTCCCCAAGGTCGTAATAACCGCACTCGCCCGTGACGGCGTTCACAAGCACGGCGCCGCTTATGTCGCGGCCGTCCCAAAGGCCTATTCTGTAGGTTATGCAGGGGGCGATCCAGTAGGGAGTGCCGCTTTCGTCGATCTCAAAGCTGAGGTCTCCGAAGATCTTGGTCGGGAAATTGAAACGGAGGTGGCGTTTTATGTTTCTTAAGAAATACTCGCCCTCCGAATAGCGGATGCCGTTTTCAAGTCTTACGAGCGACGCCTCCTGGGTCACCATGTCGACGGTGATGTAGGCGGGCACGCCCTCGGCCTGATTGTTAAGCCACTTGAAAAAGTCGCCGTAGGAGAGCGTCGTCACGCGGTAGGGCGTCTCCTTGTAGTTTATCTGGGTGTAGTTTTCGGTGATCTCGAACTGCGAAACGAGGTCGCTCATTTCGCCGAGCTTCCTCTTGCCGAGACGCGACGCGGTGTCGCGGTCGACGACGGGGATGGCGCTCATATCGAGCTCGGCCACCTCTTCGGCGAAATTGCCCGTCTCGACGTTAATGAGGCCGTAATAGGCTTTGGCGTTGAAGAGGGGACAGCCTATGAGAAAGGCGACTATGCCCAAAAGAAAATAGCACGCGACCGAACAGGCGACGATCTTTATCGCCGTCATCCTCGGGCTTTTAAGGTTAAGAAACTGCTTGAAGTTCTCCGACTCCTTGATATTGGGAGACCTTCCGAAAGAGAGGAAGAGCGCCACACAGACGATGATGATCGCCGTGAGCAGAAATCTCCAGAATTCGCGGCTCTGAAGGTTAAGGGGCGGCAGGGCGAACCAGTAGACCACGAATATCACGACGGCCGCCGCCGCGAGCAGTAAGACCCTTTTCAGAATTGACTTGTTCATATTCTTCTCCTTTGCTTTTATCGTCGGAGTTATTATCCGTATCCGAATAAATTATACCAAACCCGCGCCGTTCCGTCAAGCCGTCACTCGGCGCGAAGCGCCGCCACGGGATCCTTTCTCGCGGCTATGATGGCGGGAATAAGGCCGCCCGCAACCGACGTCAGCACGCAGACGGCGACGAGTATCACGGTGTCGAACGGGTTCATGACCGCCACGTTTTCAAGCTCGGTGAGCTTATAAAGTATGGCGTTCGCGGGTATCGTCGCCAAAGCCGAAAGCACGATGCCTATAAGCCCCGCGAACACACCCGTTATGAAGGTCTCGGCGTTGAAAACCCGACATATATCGCGCTTTCTCGCTCCGAGGGCGCGCAAAATGCCTATCTCTCTCGTCCTCTCTATGACCGACGAATAGGTGATGATCCCTATCATTATTGACGAAACGACGAGCGAGATCGACGAGAAGACGACGAGCACTATCGTTATGCCGTTGAGAATATTCGAAGAGAGGCTCGAGATGGTCGCCGCCATGTCGGTATAGACTATCCTGTCGGCCTCCTCCTTCCCGGCGTTGTAGTCGTCGAGGTAGGCGAGCACCTGCTCCTTGGCGTCGAAATTGACGGGGTAGATATAGACGGAGGAGGGGAGGACGTCGTCGCCGAGAGCCGCGAGAGCGCGGTTTTTCATCGCCTCGCCCGCCGCCCCCTCGCTGAAGGGCATGCCCGTGCGGACGTTGACGTTGGCGTCCTTTTGCGCCGCGACTATCTTCGACTGCGAGTTTACGGCTATGAGGTCTTCCATAAGCTCGCTCCGCATTAAAAAGCCCTCGTTCATCGCCGTCACACGGCTCGATTCCTTGCCTCTTACGACGGCGGCCACGCGAAGGGTTATCGCGGCGTCGCTCGCGTAGGCGGCGTTGAGGTCGGGACTTACCGAGAAAATGCCGCCGTTATCGGAATACCACACGTCGTTTGGGATGAGTTTGAATTCTTTGCCGATAAAGCTTTCGGGGTCTATCGTTTCGGCGTCGGCGTCGAGGCCGAAAAGGGCGATGATGTTCTTATCGAGCCTGTTTCTCGGGTCGATGACGAGGAAAATATCGGTCTTTGCGACCGAACTTTTCCCGTCGCCCGCCATAAAGTCGTAATCGTCGTTAAGGAAGGAATTGACCTTCCCGAACTCAAGCGGCAGAAGCGAGACCGAGAGGTCGGAGGACGACACTCTTTTGACCGTCCCGCCCGTTTCGTAAAGCATATTTATCTCGGCGCTCCGGCCGTAGGCGAGGCCTCTTACTATCGAGCGGTCGGCCGCCTCGACGTATTTAACGAACTCGTCGGTGAGGACGTTTCTGTGGAGCAGGTTGGACTCGGAGCGGTCGAACGGGTAGACGGTTTTTACGTCGGGATAGCGGGGAAGTCCCTCGTTTATGGCGCTCATCAGGTCGGAGGGGTCGACGGCCACCGCCGTCTGCATCACCGTTATCGGAAAGGAGCCGAGCGTTCTCGCCTGAAAGCTGTCTATCTGCATCCCGAAGCCGTTAGAGAGGGCGAGAATGAGCGAAATGCCTATAATGCCGATGCTCGCGCCCGCCGCCGTCAAGGACGTCTTCAGTTTTTTGGTGAAAATGTTTTTGAGGGAAAGACGGAGCGCCGTTAAAAAGCTCATGGACGTTTTTTTCAGTTTGAAGCCCGTCTCGGCCTCCTTTTCGGTCTCCGCCGCGCTGTCGGCGACAAGACGGCCGTCCTTGAAGCGAAGTATGCGGTCGGCGTATCTGTCGGCGAGCTCGCCGTTGTGGGTGACCATTATTACGAGTTTTTCTTTGGAAAGCTCTTTGAGGATGTCCATTATCTGCTCGCTCGTCACCGAGTCGAGCGCGCCCGTCGGCTCGTCCGCGAGTATTATCTCGGGGTCGGGCGCAATGGCTCTCGCAATGGCGACGCGCTGCATCTGCCCTCCCGACATCTGGCCGGGCTTTTTATTGGCGTGCTCGCCGATGCCCATCTTTTCAAGGGCCTCTTTGGCCTTCTTCTTGCGCTTTGAAAGCGAAAGTCCCGAAAGCACCATGCCGAGCTCGACGTTTTCGGCGACGGTCAGGTGGCCTATCAGGTTGTAGCTCTGAAAAACGAAGCCGATGCAGTTGTTGCGGTAGGCGTCCCACTCGGTCTGCGAAAAGCCCGAGGTCGGCGTGCCGTTCAGATACATCTCGCCCGAATCGGCGCGGTCGAGACCGCCGATTATGTTGAGAAGCGTAGTCTTGCCGCTTCCCGAAGGGCCGAGCACGGCGACGAAGCCGCTTTTCGGAAAAGCGACCGAAACGCCGTCCAAGGCCTTTTGGATAAATCCCGCGGTATTGTAGCTTTTTCTTATCTCTTTAAGTTCAAGCATAAACAGCGACCTCACGTTTTTGAAAAAATAAGACCTTATTATAATATCACAAAACGACCGTTCCGAAAAGTATTTACGGTAAAATATATTATGAAAGTTTTTTTTCACACTTTTCATATTATTATCAAAAAAACCATTTGAAAAATCTTAATATATGTGATACAATGTTAAGACATCGAATTATCACTTGTTACGGAAGGGGAAGCTATGGATCTGACGGCGGTTTCGCGTAAATATACCGTGCTCGGCTCGGTTTTTACCGTCGCGCTGGCGCTTTTGTCGACGGCCGTCCCCTTTTTGGCTCCCTTCGCGGGCGCCGCTCTCGCCGTCGTCATACTCAATTCGAAAAAACCGTGGCTTCCCGCCGCGCTCGGCGCCGGCGTGACCGCGGCCGTCTGGGGACTTTCGTCCTTTATGGGCGGGATATATCTCTTTGCCGCCGTAACGCTTATGATCGCCGTCACGGCCGCGACGCTCTCCGTCGCTTTCGGCAGGGCGAAGCCGATCAAAAGCGTAATTATCGCGACGTCGGTCACGCTCGGCGCGTCTCTCGTGGCGTTAGGTCTCGCCTACGTCTATTTCGAGGGCGGTTCTCTCTCGGCCGACGGAGTAAAGGCGGCTTTCGCGTGGATAACCGAGGGCATCGACTCTACCGCCGCGAACTTTTTGAATAATCTCGGCAAGGAGGCCGACGCCGAGACGGTCAAGCTTTACGAAAACTTTTTCGAGAGCTTCAAAAACTCGGTGACCGAGTATTATCTCCCCATGTCGCCGTCGCTTTGCGTATATTTCGCCTTTCTGACCGTAACGCCGGCGGCGCTTTTCGTCAAAAACGCGATCCCCGCGTGCGACGTCGCCAAAGTGGGCCGTTTCGGCTCGATGAGGACGCAAAGGCTTTTCGCCGTCCTTATGGCCGCCGCCTATATCGCCTCGCTCTTTATGTCGGACGACGCCTTAGGGCTTACCGTTCGGAACCTCACCGTCGCGTCGATGGGATATTTCGTAGCGGCGGGGTATTCCGTTATTTCCTTCTTCCTGACCGCGAGAGGGACGAGACCGCCCGCGAAATATCTTATCTATATCCTCACGGCGTTCGTCTGCGTTTTGACGCTGGGATTTGACATAATCGCCATGCTCGGCATAGTCGAGGGTCTTTTGCAGATAAGGAAGAAGTTCGACCTCGTCGCCGCGAAATACGGCGAGAAGGGCGAAAACATAAGAGATATGATGGAAAGACTAAAGGACGCCGAGCAGGAAAAACCCGAAAACGACGTCCCGTGGTATGAGAGAAAAAAAGAAGAAGACAAGGATAAAAAGGACGACGGATCCGATAACGACGGAGGAGAAGACAAATGAAAGTAATTCTTACCGAGGACGTAAAGGCCCAGGGTAAAAAGGGCGATCTTATAAACGTTTCAGACGGCTACGCGAGGAACTTTCTGTTCCCGAAGGGGCTCGCGGTAGAGGCCAACGCCGCAAACGTTGCCGAAAGAAACAGCAAATTGGCCTCAATAGACCATAGAAAAGCCGAGGAAAAGGCCGCCGCGACGGAGCTCGCGGCAAAGCTCGGGACGCTCACCGTCGTCATGACGGCAAAGGCGGGCGCGGGCGACAAGCTTTTCGGCTCGGTCACCTCCAAGGAGATAGCAGAGGAGATTAAAAAGCGTTACGGCCTCGACGTCGACAAGAAAAAGATAGTCCTCGACGAGCCCATCCGCGCCTTCGGCGCATATAAGGTCGCCGTCAAGCTTCACCCCGAGGTGTCGGCGACTCTCACCGTAAAGATAGAGAACGAAGCCAAGTGACGGGAGGTTAAAAAATGGACGACATAGCGAGAAAAATGCCCGCTTCGGTCGAGGCGGAGCAGTCGGTTCTCGGAAGCATGCTTATAAGCGACGAGTGTCTGCCCTACGTTTTCACCAACCTTACGGCCGACTGCTTCTACGTGCCGCTCCACCGCGAGATCTTCGGCGCCATGCAGAAGATATTCGAGCTTTCTAACGGCGTCATCGACCCCGTCACCCTCATAGATACCCTCAAGGAAAGCGGAAGCTACGACGAGGCGACGGGCAAGGAATATATCTACAACCTCGCGAAAAGCGTGCCGTCGGCCGCCAACGTCGACAGCTACTGCGAAATAGTAAAAAGCAAATATCTTCTCCGCAAGCTCATAGAGGAGTGCGGCGAGATAACCTCGGTCTGCTACCTCGAAAACGAGCCCGCCGAGAGCATTCTGGACCTCGCGGAACAGAAGATATTCGACATCAGCGAGCGTAAACGCGCGGGCGACTTCAAAAAACTCTCGTCCGCGATAAGCGAGGAGATGGAGGCCATCGAGAGGATGGCCGCCGCCGAGGACAAGTCGGAGCTTATGGGTCTCCAGACGGGCTTTTCGGACCTCGACAAAATCGCCGACGGCTTCGGCAAGGGCGAGATGATAGTCCTCGCCGCCCGCCCCGGTATCGGCAAAACGAGCTTCGCGCTCAATATTATGAAAAATATCGCGCAGAAGACGGGCAAAAAGTGCGTGCTCTTCTCGCTCGAAATGTCAAACTCCCAGCTGACGCAGAGGATAATGGCGTCCGAGGCGCTCATTGACAGCCGCAAGTTCAGGGCGGGAAACCTCAATCCGAAGGAGTGGACCAAGCTCGCCGATGCGGCGGGTCAGCTCCACGGCTGCCAGATGCTCTTCGACGACAAGAGCGGCATCACCATAAGCGAGATGAAATCGAAGCTTCGCAGGGTGGATAATCTCGGCTTCGTAGTAATAGACTATTTACAGCTTATCGGCTCGGCGCGCCCGCTCGACAACCGCGTGCTCGAGATAGGAAACTACACGAGAAGCATCAAGATAATGGCGAAGGACTTAAACGTCCCGATACTCGTCCTCTCGCAGTTAAACCGCGAGACCGAGCGGTCGGGGAGCCGTCCCCAGCTCTCGAATCTCCGAGATTCCGGCGCGATAGAGCAGGACGCCGATATAGTCATGTTCCTTTACTATGAAAAGGACGAGGCGGGAAATCCCTTAAACGAGAACGTCGTAAACTGCTACGTCGCCAAAAACCGCCACGGCATGACGGGCGACGTCAAGCTGCAGTTCCTCAAGGAGTTCTCGCGCTTCTCGTCGATCGACACGGAACATGAAGCCTTCTGACAGAGTTTCGGCCGATATTGAAAAATACGGCATGATAAAAGACAGCGACCGCGTCCTTGTCGCCCTTTCGGGCGGGCCGGACTCGGTTTACCTTCTTTGTTATCTTCTCGAAATAAGGGAAAGCCGCGCGCTGACGCTTTTTGCCGCCCACGTGAACCATAATCTGAGAGGCGCCGAATCGGACGGCGACGAGGCCTTCTGCCGCGACCTTTGCGGCCGCTTCGGAGTGCCGCTCGAGGTCCTCTCCGCGGACGTCAAAAAGGCCGCCAAAGAGGCGGGAAAGGGCGTCGAGGAGGCGGCGAGGGATATACGCTACGCCTTTTTCGAAAAGACGGCCGACAGGTTCGCCTGCGATAAGATCGCCCTCGCCCACAACGCCGACGACAACGCCGAAACGGTGATATGGAATATCACCAGAGGGAGCGGCGTCAAGGGGATCTCGGGCATCCCGCCCGTCAGGGGACGGATAATAAGGCCGCTTATAGGCCTTCCGAAGTCGGAGATAAAGGAAAGCCTCGAAAAAAGAGGAATTGAATACCGCGTCGACAGCACCAACGAAAAGACGGTCTACACGCGGAATAAAATCCGCCGCCGCGTTATCCCCGAACTGAAAGAGTTAAACCCGTCGTTTTTAGAGGCCGTTTCGAGGCTATCGGAGGCGGCGAGGGAGGACGAACGTTTTATCTGCGAGGCGGCCGCGGCCGTTGAGACCGACGACGTTTCGGAGATCGCCGCGCTGCCAAAAGCCCTTAAAAACCGCGTTATAGCGGCGAGGATAGAAAAGGCCTGCGGATTTACCGCCGACAGCGGCATGGTCGAAAGGGTCGCCGCGCTTCTGGAAAGCGGCAAGACCTCGAAGTCGGCCGTTTTGAAAAACGGACGGCTGGCGGGCATTAACAAGGGCAAGCTCGTTTTTCCCGGAAAAGAGGCGGAGCCATTTGAAAAAACGCCGCTTGAAAACGGGGAAAATATTATAGACGGCCGCGCCGTCGGGGTCGTTGAAAAAGAAGACGCCGTCGAGGTCGCGTTCGCGGGCGAGAAGATAAAAATCAAAAGAGAAAAGATCGCGGGCAGACTTTACGCGAGAAGCCGCGGGGAAGGCGACAGATTCCGCCTTCACGGCGTAAACAGGTCGCTAAAGCGGCTCCTTATAGACCGCAAGATCCCGAGGGAAGAGCGAAACGGGCTTTTAGTCGTCGCGGACGACGAAAAAATATATTACGTTGAAAAAATCGGACGTTCCGATTTCGTGGGGTGAAAGAAAATGGAGTTCAAAATCAAGAAGATCCTGTTTTCGGAAGAAGAGATCGCGGCGCGCGTAAAGGAACTCGGCGAGCAGATCACAAAGGACTACGCGGGCAAGGAGGTCACCCTCCTTTGCGTCCTCAAAGGCAGTCTCATATTCACCGCCGACCTCGCGAGAAGGATAGACCTTCCCGTGCAGATCGACGTCTGCAAGGCCAAAAGCTACGCCGGTTCGTCGACCACTGGCTCGGTCAATCTCGCAAGTCTTCCCGAATACCTGGCCGACAAACACATAATAATAGTTGAGGATATATTAGACACGGGCCTCACACTCGCGTCGCTCAAAAACGCCATCGAGGAGAAAAAGCCCGCCTCTTTGAAGATATGCACCTTCCTCTATAAGAAAGATTCGGTAAGAAGCAATATAGTGCCCGACTACTACGGCCTTATATGCCCGCAGGAGTTCGTCGTCGGCTACGGCCTCGATTACAACGAGGAAATGCGTCAGCTGCCCTACGTCGCCGCGCTCGAGGTATAAAGGTCTTTAAAGGAGTAATCAATGAAAAAAAGCATCAAAACGATAATTCTGCTCGCCGCGGCCTTCGGAATTATTTTCCTCATCGTCAGTTCGATGGGCCTCGGCAAGAAAAACGAGACGCTGACCTATAAGCAGGTCGTAGCCTATTTCAACGAGGGCAAGGTCAAAAAGGCCGAAATAGACGCCTCGAACGGCAAACTTGTCTTCGTTCTTCGCGAGGACGAGAAAAAAGAGTTAAAGTATAACCTCTACAGCATAACCGCCTTCAAGGAAGACGTCCAGGAGGCGCTGGACGCCGGCCTCGTCGACGACTTCGATATCAAAGCCGCCACCGTCTGGCCCGTGTGGGTAAGCTATATCCCGATGGTGCTGATACTCGTCGCAGTGGGCGTCTTCGCCTTCATCATGATCAACCAGATGAACGGCGGCGGCAAGAACGGCGCCATAGCCTTCGGGCGTTCCCGCGCAAAGCTGGTGGCCGACGATAAACGCCGCGTCACCTTCGACGATGTCGCGGGAGCCGACGAGGAAAAAGAGGAGCTCGCCGAGATAGTCGAGTTCTTAAAGAATCCGCGTAAATTCGTCGAACTGGGCGCGAGGATACCGAAGGGCGTGCTTCTGATAGGCGCTCCCGGCACCGGTAAAACGCTCTTCGCAAAAGCAATAGCGGGCGAGGCCAAAGTGCCCTTCTTCTCGATCTCGGGCTCCGATTTCGTCGAGCTCTACGTCGGCGTCGGCGCCTCGCGCGTCCGCGACCTCTTCGAGCAGGCCAAGAAAAACTCGCCCTGCATTGTTTTCATAGACGAGATCGACGCCGTCGGACGTCAGCGCGGCGCGGGACTCGGCGGAGGCCACGACGAAAGGGAGCAGACCCTCAACCAGCTCCTCGTCGAGATGGACGGCTTCGGCGAAAACGAAGGCGTCATCATCATAGCGGCCACCAACCGTCCCGACATCTTAGACAGCGCCCTTTTGCGTCCCGGCCGTTTCGACCGTCAGATAACCATTAACGTCCCCGACATCAAGGGCCGCGAGGGCATATTAAAGGTCCACGCCAAAAAGAAGCCCGTCGACGAGTCGGTCGATTTCGGCATGATAGCCAAGGAAACGGTCGGCTTCACGGGCGCCGAGCTTGAAAACGTCCTTAACGAGGCGGCTCTCTACGCCGCCCGCCGCCATAAGAACAAGATAGACACGAGAGATATAGAAGACGCCATCATGAAGGTCTGCGTCGGCGTCGAGAAAAAGAGCCGCGTCGTCTCCGAAAAGGAGCGTAAGCTCACCGCCTATCACGAGGCGGGCCACGCCATCGTCACAAAGTGCCAGACCTCGCTCGATCCCGTCCACGAGATCTCGATAGTCCCCCGCGGCCGCGCGGGCGGCTATACGCTCTCGCTTCCCATCGAAGACAAAAGCTATATGAGCAAGACCGAAATGCTCGAGGAGATAACGAGCCTGCTCGGCGGCCGTGTGGCCGAAAAGATAGCGCTTGACGACATTTCGACGGGCGCCTCCAACGACCTCGAGCGCGCCACCGCCATCGCCAAGAAGATGGTCACCAAATTCGGCATGACCGACGCTCTCGGCCCAGTAGTCTACGGCTCCGAGCACGACGAGGTCTTCTTGGGCCGCGACTTCACCACTCAGCGCAACTTCTCCGAGGAGACCGCCGCCGCCATCGACCGCGAGATAAAGCGCATCATGGACGAATGCTTCGCCACGGCGGGCAAAAACCTCGAGGATAACCGCGAAAGACTCGACGCCGTCGCCGCGGCGCTTCTCGAGCGCGAAAAGCTCTCGGGCGAGGAGTTCGAGACGCTTATGCAGGGCGGCACCCTTCCTCCGCTTTTCAAGACCTCGGAAAAGGCCGAAGAAAAGTCCGAAGAGGCTCCCGAAGAAAAGCCCGAAAAGACCGGGGAATAATACCGTTACGGAACGCCCGCGGAAAAAACTTCCGCGGGCGTTTTTTATATTTTCGAGCCATTTCGGGGAAAATAACCTTAATCGTTTCAGTAAAATGAAAATTAGGTGAATATGCACAAAAAGTCTTGTAAAAAACTGTAGGAATATACAGTTGATAAAAAAGATAAAATCCTTTATAATATAATTACATTCTTTCGAAAGGATTAAAAGCAATGAAAAAAGTATTAGCAGTTCTCTTAACTCTTACCCTCGTGCTTGCCCTCGCGGTCAGCTCGAGCGCGGCTTCTCTCGGCTCCAAGTGGAGCGAGCTCGCTCCCAACGCCACCGATCATGATGGCGGCGCCATCTTCGGCGGCGAAGTCGCCGTCGACGGCAACAGCATCGTTCTCAAGGTGCCCGAGGGCGGTTGGTGGCCCGAGGCAGGCGTCAAATACGCCGACAAACTGTCCCTTGACGGTCTCGAAATAACCTTCAACGCCAAGGCTTTCACCTACGAATCGGCCAACGGCTATTTCGCCGTCACCATTTCCGACAAACCCCTCACCGGCTTCGTTGACGTTGTTTCGAACCCCGGCATCGTCGGCGGCAGAGCCTACGGCGTAGGCAATGCGGGCGCCAAGACCACTTCCGTAACGTTCTACGGCACCGAACGCAAAATGTGGATAACCGACGGCGGCTCCATAAAATCTTATGACTACCAGCCGACTAACACCGCGCAGCCGGGCAAAGACGTTACCCTTTCTTTCCACGACACTATGGACGGCCTTCGCCTGAAATTAAACGGCAAGGACGTTAAGGTCATGATCGAAAACGAAGACGAAGACCTTGAAGAAGTCGACCTCATCATCCAGGAAGGCAACTATCCCTCAGGTAAGGTTTACCTCACCCTTTCCGCACAGGGTTACGGCGGCTCCGGCTCCGAAGCCATCACCATAAAGAAGATCAACGGCACCGCCGCCAACAGCTTAGGCGGTTCCAACGGCGGCAATAACACCTCTCCCGACACCGCCGATATCGACGTCGTCATCATCGCCGGCGCCATGATCGTCGCCCTCGCCGCGGCTGCCTTCGTTCTCAAAGCCCGCAAGGCGTAATCGGTAAAACAATAAAAAAAGAGCACCCATCGGGTGCTCTTTTTGTTTTGTCAAAACTCTTAGTTCAAATCTCTAAACTTTAAACTTCTTCCCTTGTTGCAACCTTTTTAATAATATGTTATAATTTGTTTATGAACCCATTATATACTACGAAAGGAAGACGCTCCATGAAAAAACTCTTTTCCGCTCTCCTCCTTCTCACCCTCGCCCTCGCGCTCGCCCTCTCGGCCTCGGCCGCGGAACTCAGCTCATCCTATTCGGTCCTCGACTACTGCCCCGACATCATAGGCGCCGCTCCCGAGGCCGAAATATCGGTCACCGACGCGGGCGCCGTCCGCATTGCCGCCACCAACGGCTGGATGTCTAACGGCGGCGTCGTCTTCGGCAAAAAGGTCAAGGTCGACGGCCTCAAAGTCGTCGTCTCGGTCGAATTCAACCTCATGGAAGACAATACCGTCGGCGCCAACTGCTACGCCGCCGTAAACCTCTCCAAAACCAAACCCACCGCCCTGACCCTTAACGGAATAATCGAGGGCAGGACCGCGGGCATCGACGAGGCGCACGAAGATGGCGTGCTTTTCTCGATATCCCGTAACGGCCAGAACGCCGCCGGCTACATCCTCGAAGGCGACAACTATAACTGGGCGAACTCCTATAACGCGGGTTATACAAACGGTTCCGACGTCACCCTCGAGTTCGTCGTCGGCGAAAACGTCATAACCTTCAAAGCAAACGGCAAGACCCTTAAAGATCCCGACGGCAACGACGTCGCGGTCGACAAGTCTGTTCTCGACGCCGACGGCAAGGCATATCTCTCCTTCAACGCGCAGGGCTACGGCGCCGCCTCCGTCGACTTCGCCGTCAAGAAAATAAACGGCGTCGCGGCAAACAGCTTCACGGGCACCTCGGGCGGAACCTCGCCCGACACCGCCGATATCGACGTCGTCATCATCGCCGGCGCCATGGTCGTCGCCCTCGCCGCGGCTGCCTTCGTTCTCAAAGCGAGAAAAGCGTAATCAA
>JAEEIO010000003.1 GCA_016281405.1 Clostridiales bacterium
GAGACGTCGAGCGTCGAGACGTTTAGCTTGGCGAAATCGGAAAGGTCGGTTATTCCGCAGCTCCTTGCGCCGAGCGAGCTTAACTCGAGTTTGGCAAGCGGCGCAAAGCTGATGATCGGGTTGCCGCTTATGTCGACAGCTGTCAGATTCGTAAGGGAAGACAGACCGCTCACCGATTCTATGATATTGTCGGACGCGTAAAACGTCTTTAGCTTCGTAAATGCCGCGACTGCGCTTACGTTCCTTATACTGTTACCCGAAATGTCGAGCCTTTCGATGGCGACGCACTTCTTGAGGTCGACTATCTCGTTTATCATGTTGTTAGAGACGTTGAGATCGGTGAGAGCCGTCAGCGTCTTTATCTGCGTAACGCTCGTGAGACTGTTGTTCGCGACCGAAAGCTTCTTGAGCGAGGTGAGCGAGGCGAAAGGCGCCAGACTGTTGATCTCGTTTTTATCGAAAATCGCCGTCTCGAGCGACGTCAGCTTGCTGACAGGCGCGGCGGAGCTTATGAGGTTGTTGGTGAAATTGATGCTCTTGAGTCCCGAAATGCCGCAGACCGACGCGAAGACGGTATTAGTCACCGAGCAGTCGACCATGCTTATGGACGTGAGCGAACGGAGCTGGGCGAAATCGCAGTATTCGGCAATGAAATGCTCGCCCTCGAGCGTCAGAGACGCGAGATTTACGAAGCTCGTCAGGTCTTTAAGAGTGTATATACTGCCCTCGGATACCGTCGTGCTGTCGATGCTCTTTATAAGAGCGAGGTCGGCGTAGGTGACGGAGTCGGCGCTCTTGCCGAGCGTTTTTTGGACTATGGCGGCGATTTTCGCGTCGTTGAATTCGTATTTTTTGGTCGGGTCGTCGAAATTGTAATAGACCGAAGTTATGCGGCTGACCAGCCCGTTTTCGTTGACGGAGACGGCGTTTACGACAAGGTTCCCTTTGACGCCCTTAACGTCGATAGGCGCGGTATATACGGAAGACGAGAGGGAAGGAGTGGAGCCGTCTAACGTATAGTAAATCGCGGCGCCGTCGCTTGACGCAAGCGTTATTTCGGTTATTTTACCGCCAGAATTCGGCGAGGGCGAGACCCTTACCTCCGAGGGCGAAAGCTCGGTAAGCTTCGTTTTGACGGCGATGTTGTTTATGGAGTCAATATAATTGTAGGCGTCCTTCAGCCGTCCCGCGCGGACGTAATAGCCGATAAGAAAAGCGGGCAGACGGTGGTCGTTAGGCGCCAGATAAACTCCCTCGTCTATAGTCTTCATAACGCCCTGCTCGTCGCCGACCTTTTCATAGCAGGCGGCAAGCTTGAGACGGTATTCGACGTTCGACTTGTCCATGGCCGACGCGTCGGCAAGCTTCTCAAGCGCCGAGGCGTAAAGCTCGCCGTCGTAATAACGGCAGCCCTCTTCGTAAGCGGCTTTGGCGGCGTCGGAATTGCCTGTCACGCGGTTATAGAGAAAGATACCCGTGAAGAAAAGAAGCACGGTTAATGAAAAAGCGATAAAGAAACGGAAAACCGGCGAGACGTAGAAGTCGCGCTTCGGCTTTTTCTTTTTGGGGAGCTTTTTCAGCTCGATCTTGTTCATCGGTTTATCGTTTGCCAATTAGACCATCCTGACTGTGATTACTTTCTTTTTTTGATAGGGACGTAGCGAACGGGCGTCGCGATGCTCTTGTAGGCGGGACGCATTATTCTGTTGCCGGTGCAGATCTCTTCGAGACGGTGGGCGCACCAGCCCGTGATACGGGACATCGCGAATATCGGGGTAAACAGGTCGTCGGGCACGCCCAAAAGCCTATAAACGAAGCCCGAATACATATCGACGTTCGCGGATATGACCTTGCTGTTTTTCTTATATTTCGCGTAGATGATGGGCGTGAGCCTTTCAACAGTCTTGATAAGCTCGAGTTCGGCCATCTTTTCGCTGTTGCCCGTGGCGAGCTTTTCGGCGTAATGCTTTAAGAACATTGCGCGGGGATCGCTTACGGTATAGACGGCGTGGCCCATACCGTAAATAAGTCCCGACCTGTCGCCCGCCTCTTTCTTTATGAGCTTTTCGACGTAATGGCCGACCTCCTCGTAGTCGTCCCAATCCTTGACGTTGCGGCCGATGTCGTCCATCATGCTCATGACCTTGAGATTGGCGCCGCCGTGGCGGAAGCCCTTAAGCGAGTTAATGGCGCCGGAAATGGCTCCGTATATATCGGTGCCGGAGGAGGTGAGGACTCTCGCGGTAAAGGTGGAGTTGTTGCCGCCGCCGTGCTCGGCGTGGAGGACGAGGCAGAGGTCGAGCATTTTGACCTCCTGCTCGGTAAAACCCTTGCCGTCGCGTATCTTTGCCAGAAACGCCTCGGCTACCGACAGGTTTTCCGACGTCAGACGGCAGTCGCCCTTCAGCTTTCCTATATCGTTGAGATAAATCGTCGAAATTATCGACGGGAACTTTGCGATAAGTCCCACCGACTGCCTGATGGAGTTTTCAAGCGAGCAATCGTCGGCTTTCGGGTCGTAGGGATAAAGTCCGAGCACCGCCGAGGAGAGCTTATTCATATAATTCGTAGTCGGCGCGCCTTTAATGACCGCCTTGACGTAATCCTCTGAGAGAACGCTCGACTCGAAAAGAATATCCTTGAAGGCCGCGAGCTGCGCTCTCGTCGGGAGTTTGCCGAAGAGAAGAAGATAGGCGGTCTCTTCAAAGCCGAAACGCTTGTCGGCGGTGATGCCGTTCACGATGTCGGCGATGCTTATGCCTCTGTAGGTGAGCTCGCCGGGGCAGGGCATCTTCTCGCCCTCGTTCACTATATAACCGTGGACGTTGCATATCTTGGTTATCCCCGCGACGACGCCTGTTCCGTCGCTGTTGCGGAGACCTCTTTTGACGTCTATTTTCGAGTAATAAGACGGGTCGAAGTTGTTATACCGCTCGTAGCGGCCGACTACCTCGTCGTAAAAATCCTTGTGTAAATCGTTCATAAATATCACTTCCCGACATATATAGTAATATATTTTACGAAAATAATCAAGTCAAATATTCAACTTTATTTTAATAAAGCGTTTTTTAACTGAAAAAGGAGCGGTAAAAATGAGACTATTAAAGGCGGCGGCCGTAATGATCGCCATAGCGATCCCGATAATCGCAATACCTTACTTTTTCGCCGCGTCGGCGGGATTTCTTTACGACAAAGCCGACCCCCGCGACCGGACTGTCGAGGTTTACGACGTCGAAAAGGGCGAAAAGGTGACCATGAGCCTTTTCGATTATCTTTGCGGCGCCGTCGCCGCAGAGATGCCCGCCCTCTACGGCGACGAGGCGCTAAAGGCCCAGGCCGTCGCCTGCCGCACCTACTATGAAAAGAGAGCTGCGGCCGGAGGGAGCGACGCCCATGACGGCGCGGCGGTCTGTACCTCGTCCTCACACTGCTCCGCCTTTCTTTCTGAGGAAAGGCAGAAACAGCGCTGGGGCGAAAAATACGACCTATACCGGAAAAAGATCGAAAACGCCGTCTCGGCCGTTATGAATAAGGTAATAACATATAACGGCGCGCCGATCGACGCCGTCTATTTTTCGCGCTCCTCGGGCAAGACCGAAAACGCCTCGGACGTCTGGGGCAAAAACGTCCCGTATCTCGTCTCTGTCGACAGCTCGGTCGACGCGGGCGACGGTCTCGAAAAGACCGTTTCTTTTACATCAGACGAGTTTTCCGAAAAGCTTTTATCAAAATACCCGTCCGCCGATATTTCAGATCTCTCCGCGTCAGTAAACTCCCGCGACGGCGCGGGATACGTCGCCTCGCTCACGCTCTGCGGCGTGACTATGACGGGCAGGGAAGCAAAGTCGCTTTTCTCGCTCCCCTCGGCCGACTTCGATATAACGACAGCCGAAAACGGCGCCGTCTTCACCGTCAGAGGCAAGGGACACGGCGTCGGCATGAGCCAATACGGCGCGAACGTAATGGCCTCGCTCGGCTACGGCTTTGAAGACATTATAAAACATTATTATACGGGCGTAGAGATAACCGACGTCTGACGGCGAATAAAAAAGCCTTCTTCCGTTAACAATAACGTCAAAAGTTAACGGAGGACAGATATATTGAAAACCAACGAGATATTTTACGCCGTAAAGAGATTTTTCAAAGGAAAAGGCTTTTATCTTGCGCTCGGATGCCTTCTCGCCGCGGGAGCCGCGCTCGCCTTCGCCGCCACGGGAGGCGATCCCGAAGACCTTCCGGAACAGGTCCCTTCGCAAACAGAATCGACTGCGCCGTCTTATGAAAGCGTTACCGACGACAGCGCGGGCGAGGTCTTGAAGCCCGAAAGCAACGTCCCCGCCGATTCGTCGGAAGCCGAAGCATCATCCGAACCCGACGTTCCTTCCGAACCCGAGCCCGCTTCATCCGAACCGCCCGCCCCGTCCGAACCCGACCCCGTAAAGGACACGGCCTTTTATCTGCCTACACAAAACGCCGTGACAAAAGGATATTCCGATAAAACGCTCGTCTTCTCGCCGACCCTCGGCGAGTGGCGCGTCCATCTGGGCGTCGACTTCGGCGGCAAAGCAGGCGACCGCATCCTCGCCTCGTCTGCGGGAACGGTCTTCGACGTCTACGACGACGAACTTTACGGCGCCACCGTCGTGATAGACCATGGCGAAAACCGCTTCACAAAGTATTGCGGACTTCGCAATATCAGAGTTGAAAAAGGCGACGGGGTGACGGCTGGCGACGTCCTCGGCGAAATGTCGGGAAGCGTGCCCGTTGAGGACGGCGAAGGCGTCCACGTCCACGTCGAACTGATAGACGGCGGCGAGCAAAAGGACCTCATGGAGATAGTAAAGCTGAAATAGAATAAACCGCGGCTTTTTTCGGAAGAAATTCGTCCAATGACGAATTTCTTCTCATTTTTTTTAAAAAAATCGTTAAAAATATCAAAAAAACTATTGACAAAACAAAAAGCTTTCAATATACTTACTATGTATCACTTTCTGGAGGCGTCAATGACAGCGGGATCTGAAAGCCGATTTTCCGAAAAAAGCGACCCCGAACTCGTCGCCGCGTTTCAAAAAGGCGACAGCGGAGCGATAGGCGAGCTTTTCTCGAGATATACCCCCTTCCTCAAGTCAAAGGCGGCGTCTCTCGACTGTCCTTATTATTTCGACGACCTTCTCCAGGAAGGGAAGATAGGCCTTTTCAAGGCCGCCCTCCATTACGACGCCTCGAAGCAGACGACCTTTTCATCCTACGCCACCGTCTGCGCCTTTCACGAGATGTTGAAGTTCTATAACAAAGCGGTCGTGAGGCAAAAGGAAAACGAGACGGGCGTCGAGGAGCTCAAGGAGACCGTCGACAGGCTCTCTTTGGACGAACGCCTTATCGGCAAAGAGGGCGCGGAGTTTATCTTAAAGGCCATCGAATCAGAGCTTTCCGCGCTCGAAAAAAACGTCTTGAACGACTCTCTTTCGGGCCTGTCCTATTCCGAGACCGCCGCAAAGCGGGGAATAAGCGTCAAATCGGTCGACAACGCGCTTACGCGCATCAAACGCAAGCTTGCCTCAAAGCTTGCCGATAAATCGTAAATATGCCTTTAATAGTTTAATCAAAACGTCCGTTTCGGGAAAAAGCGGAAGATGTCGGTCAAAGTCCGGCGAAGGCAAAAAATATTTTTTTCTAAGGTAGGTAAAACCATGTTCCAGGACAAAACTTTAGTCTGCAAAGAGTGCGGCAAAGAGTTCGTATTCACCGCAGGCGAGCAGGAATTCTACGCCGAGAAGGAATTCAAGAACGAGCCCCAGCGCTGCAAGGAATGCAGAAACAACAGGAAGCAGGCCTTAAGAGCCAACAGAGAAATGTACGAGGCCACCTGCGCCGGTTGCGGCGGCGTTGCCAAAGTCCCCTTCCAGCCCAAGGACGGCAGACCCGTATACTGCAGCGAATGCTATGCCAAAATGAAGGAAGAGCAGCAGGGCTAAGCAGTTTTTCGGCGAATTAACTGCGTTGTAAGTTAATATATACAAGTGCAAGTTAATTGAAAATACCGTCACACGCGAGTGTGACGGTATTTTTGTCTTTTTAGGGGGGATTAACCTCTCGTCTGGCCGTCGCCTTCGATAATATATTTGTAGGTATTCAGCTCGCGAAGACCCATCGGACCCCTCGCGTGCATTTTCTGAGTCGAAATACCTATCTCGGCGCCGAGCCCGAACTCGAAACCGTCCGTGAACCTGGTCGACGCATTGTGATATACCGCCGCCGAATCGACGCCCGCCAAAAACGCGGCGGCGTTTTCGCCGTTTTCGGTGACGATGCACTCCGAATGGTGCGATCCGTATTTGTTGATATGCGCCACGGCCTCCGCGACGGAGCCGACTTCCTTTACCGACATCTTGTAATCGAGATACTCGGTATAGTAGTCCTCCTCGGTGGCGGGGAATACGTCCGATCTGTCGGAAAGCGCATGAATACACGCTTCGGAGCAGTAAAGCTTTACACCTTTACTGTCTAATCTGGCTTTTATCGCGGGCAGCATGCCGAGTCTGCTCTTATGAATAAGCAGGCTTTCCGCCGCGTTGCATACCGAGACCCTCGAGGTCTTGGCGTTAAAGATGATATCGAGCGCTTTTTGCTCGTCGGCAAACTCGTCAACGTAAATATGGCAGTTTCCCGTGCCCGTTTCAATAACGGGAACGGTCGAATTTTCGACCGTCGCCTTGATAAGTCCCTTGCCGCCTCTCGGTATGAGAAGGTCGACTGTGCCGTTCATTTTCATCAGCGCCGTCGTGTCGTCTCTCGAGACCGAATCGACGAATGAGACGGCGTCCTCCGGAAGCCCGACCTTTGAAATCGCCCGCCTCATAATGCCGCAAAGCGTTCTGTTGGACGCTATGGCCTCTTTACCGCCTTTTAATATCACGGCGTTTCCCGATTTAAGGCAAAGCGCCGCGGCGTCGACGGTGACGTTGGGCCTCGACTCGTAAATTATTCCTATAAGCCCTATCGGGACCGAAATCCTCGTTATCTTCAGGCCGTTCGGTCTCATGCTGCTTTCAAGAACCCTCCCGACGGGGTCGGGAAGCCCGATGACCTGCGAAATGCCTTCGATTATGCCGTCTATTCTCTTATCCGTGAGGGTCAGACGGTCGATCATCGACTCGCTCATACCCGTCTCGCGGGCGTTTTTGATATCGCCGTCGTTAGCCGCCTTTATCTCGGCGCGGTTTTTGTCAAGCTCTTCCGATATGGCTCCCAGCGCGGCGTTTTTTAACGCCGTATCGGCCGCGGCCATGGCGTAAGACGCCGCCTTGGCCTTTTCGCAGGCCGCTTTAACGTCGAACATAACGGTCAGCTCCTTTTTTTGAAAATGGTGCCGCAAAACGGCTCGCCGTCAACTATTTTGTATATTTCGGTCGCCTTGGCGGAGTTGATGAGGTAGGTATCTATACCCGCCTCCGTCGCGGTCTTCGCGGCGTTTACCTTGGTTATCATGCCGCCCGTGCCTCTCGACGAGGCCTTTCCGCAATGCGCGATTATCTCGTCGGTTATCTCCTCGACGACGGGGATGATTTTCGCGTTCTTATTCTCGGTCGGGTCGCTGTCGTAAAGCCCGTCGCGGTCGGTCATTATGCAAAGGGCGTCGCACCCCGAAAGAACGGCGACGAAGGCCGAAAGGGAATCGTTGTCGCCGAAATTGCTTATGCCTATCTCGGAGGTCGAAATGGCGTCGTTTTCGTTTACTATCGGTATGACGTTATACGAAAGCAGAGTGGCGAAGCTGTTTTCGGCGTTCTGCCTTTTTACGGGGTCGTCCGATATGTCTTTAGTGAGAAGAAGCTGCCCTATGACGTAGCCGTATTCCGAAAACAGCTTGTCGTAAAGGTCCATAAGGGCGCACTGGCCGACGGCCGCGGCCGCCTGACGTTCTCTTATCGTCCCCGGCTTGCCTTTTATGCCGAGCTTCGACGCGCCTATGCCTATGGCGCCCGACGAAATAAGCACGACCTCGATCCCTCTGTTTTTAAGGTCAGAGAGGATGCGCACCAGCCTTTCGATGGCGGCTATGTTTATCGTCCCGTTTTCGTGGGTGAGGGAAGACGTGCCGATTTTTACGGCTATCCTTTTTATTTTTCCGCTCATTTTATAAAGCCTTTCGTGGTTTATAATATAATATTTTATCACCTAAACGCCTTTCAGTCAATAAAAAACGAAATTGCGGCGCCTTTAGGCGGTGCGGATAAGGGAGTGTGTAGGTTTTACGCGGCCCTTTTCCGCCAATACTGTGTCAAAAAGAAGCGGCAATACATCAAGTATTACCGCTCCTTTTTTCCTTGTCTTGACGAAAAATTGCTCGCGTAAAACTGCCAAGCACCGCAAGTGAGAGATTTTTGCGCGAGACGCGAAAAAAGCGGCGGAGCATACTGACGTATGCTCGC
>JAEEIO010000052.1 GCA_016281405.1 Clostridiales bacterium
GATGTAATTTCCCGCCGCGGTTGCCTTCGGGAGCACCATTTTCTTCTTCATCGCGCTTATTCTCATGCCCGCGATCACAAGGCCTATGACGAGGCCGACGATTATCGCGACGACGAGAGTCGAATAGTCGAAGGGTTTGGGCGGGTCTTTATCCTCGAGGACGTAGGCGGCCTTTTCGAGGAAAAGGGAGTAGGCTTCGTAGTGGTCGCCCGCGACGAAGAGGTCGTAGAGGGCGTCGTCGATGGCGTTTATCCTGCTCTCGGTGAAGAGCCGCATGGCTTTGCCGAAGCAGACGGTGCGCCAGCCGCGGTTGCCCGTCTCTACCGAGTGGAAGAAGACGAGGCCCGAGAAGTCGTCGCCGACGCCGTAGCCCTGATAGACGTAAAAGTCGGCGGCGCAGACCATCATATTCGAGTAGCCGTAAACGGTGGGAGTGGTGTAGATCACTATATCGTAACCGTATTCGGCTATCATGGAAGAGATCTTCGATTCAAGGTCGGCCTTTTCGCCCGCGGTAAGGAGTCCCGCGTCGTCGACGACGTGGGGAAGGTTAACGCCGTGGAAGTCGACGAAATTTGCGGGGTCTTCGGGATACCACCAGGGGGTGGCCGTCACGGTCTCACCCGTGCCGTTCGACGGTTTTCCGGCTTCGGAATAAGCGGCCGCGAGGAAGGCCTCGATGGCCCCGCGCATACCGTTTCCGCCGTTATAGGAGTTTTTGAAGGCGTCCGACACGGCCGCCTTTGCCGACGCGGAAAAGTTCTTGGCGCGGCCGTAATAGTAGACGTCGAAAACCATATTGTCGTAATCTATGAGCAGGAAAACGCACGATCCGTCGGCGCCGTAACCGTAAAGATTGTTTTCGACGTAAGACGCGGCGAAGGCCGTTTCGTCGTCTTTTTCGCCCGATATGAGGACGGCGAAATCCATTTCGAGAGATTTCACTTTAAAAATGATATCGGCGTCGAGCTCTTCTATATCGTCGTCGGTGAGAATGCCTTTCTCGTCTGAAACGCGGCAGTAATCGAAGTTATAACCGTCTTCCGCGAGGACGGGGACCGAAAGGGCGAGGACCAAAAGAAGGGTGAGGGCGAGACTTAAAAACTTTTTCATATTTCCGCCCCCTTACCTTATGAGAAGATATACTATGGCGGCGACCGCGGCGGCTATCGGGAGGGCGGTCAGCCAGAAATATTTGCGTTTTTTCTTTTTGCATATAGGCAGTTCGCCGACGAGCTTGCCCGTCTGGCCGTTTACGGCGAAGCGGTAGTTTTTGCCGCCGTATTCGAGGTTTATTATGTAGACGGGGAGAAGGACGTATTGAACCGAGGAGTCGACGACGCGCATCATATTCGAGCGGAGCGAGGCGGAGGTGTAGCCGCCTCTCGCGGCGGCGGTGAACTCGCTCACTGCGCTTTGCATCATCCGGACGTCGGCGCGGGCGCGGCTCTGCTCGGGGTCGACGTCGTAGCGGTCGGCGAAAAAGCCCGAGAGATAGGCGGGGTCGAAGGGGACGATTTTGGAGTAGTCGTAGGGCTCGACCGAGTCCATAAGGTCGTCGTCGGCCTTGGTGCTGCCGTCGACCGGCACCTTCTGAAATCTCATGGCGCCGTCGACCTCGAGAAGATAATAGCTCGTTTCGATATAATTGTAATTACTGTCGGAATAATATCTTACTTTATTGGCGTTTAAGGCCATGGTGCCGTCGACGCCCGCGTCGAAGAGCCAGAAGGGGACGTAGACGCCCTGGACCTTCGCGAGCTTATGCTCGTCGGCGAAGTTCTTGGGGAGCAGTTTTTTATCTTTGAAATGGTTTTTGACGGCGTCGTAAAGCCCCTCCTTGAATATGCTGAAGGGGATTATGCCGTTGGGCTTTAAGCCGCCGACGATGCGGTCGGTAAGCACTATTTCGTTATCGCAGTAGGGGCAGTGGGTGGCGGCGGTGGTCGCGTCGGTCTCAACGGCGGCGCCGCAGGAGCGGCAGACGTAGGTGACGGTGTTTTCGAGACGCTCGCCGTTTTGCAAGGCGCTCTCGGAAGCGGCTCCTTCCCATTTGAACTCGGTTTTGTTTTCGGCGAAGGCCGCGAGCCTTTTGACGGCCTCGACGTCGTAGCTGTTGCCGCAGGCGGGGCATTTAAGCTTGCCGCTCGGGTCGTAGGGTAAGGGCGACCCGCAAGCGGGACATTTGTAGCTTTCAACGGTCGACATATTTTTGTCCCTCCGTGTTTGTTATAAGTTTATTATACCATTTCGACAAAGAAATTGCAATAATAAACGCCCGCTTTCGCGGGCGTTTTACGTTTATACTTTTTCGAGGGCCTGCGAGAGGTCTTCGATAATGTCGTCGCAGTTTTCGATGCCGACGGAAAATCTTATGGGTCCGTCGGTGACGCCGGCGGCGAGCCGCTCGGAGGGCGAGAGCTGACGGTGGGTGTGGCTGGCGGGGTGGAGGACGCAGGTGCGGGCGTCGGCGACGTGGGTGGCTATCATCGCGAGTTTGAGGCTGTCCCTAAAGCGGACGGCGGCGGCGACGTCGC
>JAEEIO010000053.1 GCA_016281405.1 Clostridiales bacterium
GGTACCGACGGAGCTTGCCGTCTCTCTGTCGTCGCGCTACGACGAGATAATGATAGACGAGTATCAGGACACCAACTCCGTCCAGGACATGATATTCCGGGCCGTCTCCGACCGCGAAAAAAATATCTTCATAGTCGGCGACGACAAGCAAAGCATCTACGGCTTCCGTAACGCCTCGCCCGAAATATTCCGTAAAAAACTCATCTCGGGTAAGAGCGAGCATATAACTCTTTCAAGAAACTTCCGCTGCAGGGAAGAGATAATAAACGCCGTAAACGCCGTATTTAGCGATATAATGCGGCCCGACACGGGACTTTGCGACTATTCAAAAGAGGCAAAGCTCATAGCAGGCGCTGATTGCTACGGCTTCGGGAAGGGAAGCGTCACCCTCTCCTTATTCGAACACGAAAAAGATAAATCAAACGGCGCGACCGACGCCGAAAACGAGGAAGAAGACCTCACCGCCGTCGAACGGGAGGCCGATTACACGGCGCGAAAAATCAAATCGATTTTGGAAAGCGGCGTCGAGATCTACGATAAGGCTGCCGACCGCCGCCGTCCCGTCCGTCCCTCCGACATAGCGGTAATGTCGAGGGCGGGGAAGGGCGTTTTGGACGTCTACGCCGCCAAATTCGCCGAATACGGGCTCGACGCGGGCTTTCCCGAAAACGACAGCTATTTCGAAAAATACGAGATAAGCGCCGTCGTGTCGCTCTTAAAGATCATAGACAATCCGACCGACTCGCTGACAATGGCCGCCGTAATGCGCTCGCCGCTCTTCGGCTTTACCGACAGGGAACTCGCAGAAATCATGGCAAATCACGGCGGAAACTTCGCCGCGGCCGTCAATTCAGCCTATTCCGAAAATGACAAGGTCAAAGACTTTATAGATAAAGTCGCCTCATACCGCCGTCTCGCGAACGAAATACCCGTCTATACGCTCTTAAATCACATCTATTCCGACCTCAAGGTCGAGGCGATATTCTTCGCTCTCGACAAGACCGAGCGATCCTTCCATAGCCTTATACGCCTGATAACCGTCGCGGAAAACTACGAAAAGAGCAGTATAGGCGGTCTCTACGGCTTTTTGACCTACGTCGACGACCTTATAGAAAACGGCAAAAACCCCGACGTAGACGCCTCCTCGACCGTCAAGGACGGCGAGTATATCCGCGTCATGACGATACACGGCTCCAAGGGTCTCGAATTCCCGATTTGCTTTCTCGTCGGCATTTTCAAGGCCTTCAGATTCAAAGACGCCTATGAAAAACTCATATTCTCCGATAAATACGGCGTCTGCATGAAGCTGACCGAAAACAATTCACGCGTCGTCAAAAATACTCTTTCGCATTTCTCGGCAGAAAACGAGCTCAAAAGCAAGTCCGTAAAAGAAGAAATGAGACTTTTATACGTCGCAATGACACGCGCCAGAGAACACCTCTATATAGTCGGCTCGAACGCCCAAATCAAAGACAAGGTCGTCGCCGCCTGCGAAACGGGCCTTTCCGCGTCGTCCTGGAAGATAAACCACTCGAATTCCTTTGCCGAAATGCTTTTGCCGGTTTTCCTCCACGGCTCCGCGTCCGACGTTTTAAGACAAAACTGCGGCGCGCCGCCGTCTGAAGCGGCCGACCTCTTCGACCTCACCGTCGAAACCGATTTCGACGCCGAAAAGTTCCAAAAGAGCGCCTTCGAAACCTCTATGACCGAGCTCTCGGAAACCGTCCTCAAAAGCGCCTCGAAGCGCGTCCCCGCGACCTTTGAAGGCATCCCCGAAAAAATGAGCGTCAGCGAGATAAAAGCAGGGGAGAGGGAAAGGGCGGAAGACGCCGCAATGCTTTACGAAAGTTACGATTTCACCGCCCGCCCGCGTTTCGCCTCCGACCGTCCCGACGGCCGCGACCGCGGCAACGCAATACATAAATTCCTTCGCTACGCCGATTGGAACGGTCTGATAGCCTCAAAAACCGACTGTGAGACAGTCGCCGCCGATCTCTCCTCCAAAAACGTCTTCACCGACGCCGAGAAAAAGGTCATCGACCTCGACCTCCTCAAAGCATTTTTCGCAAATCCTTTTACCGCCGGACTCATGACCCTCGGCAAATCCTACCGCGAAAAACGCTTCACAATAGAACTGCCCGCCGCCCGTTTCATTTCCGATGCCGCGCCGGACGACAGGGTAGTGGTCCAGGGCATAATAGATATGTTCGTCCAAACCGAAAACGGCATAATCCTCGTCGACTATAAAACAGACAAAATCGATCCTGACTCCGACGGAAAAGAACTCATCGAGAAGTATTCGACCCAGCTTGAGATCTACGCCGCCGCGCTTGAGAGGATGTATGGCGTCATCGTAAATGAAAAATACATCTATTCCTTCGCGCTCGGAAAATACCTCTCGCTCTGATTTCGCCGTAGCCCCGGATAGGGAACGCCCTTTATCAACCCCTTAAAAATACACGTCTAATTATACAAAATAAGAATTTTGTATAATTCGGGGAAGCGAAAAACGCCAAATCAGCCCAAATAGGCCCAATTTACAGTATTATATGAAAAAACCGGTCTCCCGACCGGTTTTTACTATTCTTTGTTTATTTACCGTAGTTTTGCTGAAATCTCCACGCGTCTTCGCACATGCTGTCGATTCCTTTTTCCGCAGTCCATCCGAACAGTTCTTTAGCTTTCGTCGGATCCGCGTAACAAACGGCTACGTCTCCTTTGCGTCTTTCTCCCACGCGGTAGTTTACCTTTTTGCCCGTGACACGCTCAAACGCTCCTATCAGCTCGAAGACGCTGTATCCGCGTCCCGTGCCGAGATTTACCGCCACGCACCCGGCGCCGGTCTTTTCAATGTATTCGAGCGCCTTTATGTGCCCCTTCGCCAGGTCCGTTATATGAATATAGTCTCTTATACAGCTGCCGTCCGGCGTATCGTAGTCCGCGCCGAATACGCACATTTGTTCGATTTTACCTGCGGCTGTTCTCAGAATAACCGGCATGATATTGTTCGGATAACCGCTCGGCGCTTCGCCGATAATGCCCGTGGGATGGGCTCCGACGGGGTTAAAATAGCGTAGTTTGACTATCGACCAGCCGTTATCCGAGGCGTATAAATCGTTAAGGATTTCTTCTATAAAAAGCTTGGTTCTGCCGTAAGGATTTGTCGCCGAAAGCGGCATATCCTCCTTAAGAGGCGGCGTATTTTTCATACCGTAGACAGTCGCGGAGGACGAAAAAACTATCTTTTTAACGCTGTTTTTTCTCATCGCGTCAAGCAGGTTGAGGGTGCCGTAAACGTTGTTTTCGTAGTATTCAAGCGGTTTTTGGACAGACTCCCCTACCGCCTTCAATCCCGCGAAATGGATGACCGAGTCTATTACGTATTCCTTGAAAAGCCTGTCGCAAAGAGCCTTGTCGCAAAGGTCGCCCTTCACGAAGGCCGGCTTTACGCCGGTGATTTTTTTTATTTTGTCCAAAACGTCATCGCTGCTGTTTGAAAGATTATCGACTATTACGGCCTCCTTGCCGTTTTCGATAAGCTCGCAGACGGTGTGGCTCCCTATAAAACCCGTTCCGCCGGTCACTAATATCATTATTATTCCTCCAATTCGCTTACTGTAATCATTTTATCATAATTACATAAAACTGTATTTACAAAAAAGGTCATACATATTGTATTTTCGGCTACGAGACGTAGGATACCGCAAGCTTTACGGTGTCGGAAAGGAGCTTCAGCTTTCTTTCGGGTTCGGCGTAAAGCACAAGCCTCGGAGTCGGCGCGGGACGGAGTATAAGCCTGTTTTTTCCAATATTGTCGCATAGCTTCGCGAACAGCTCGAAATCGTTTTGTTCGAAGATAAGCGATATGCCGCCCTCGTCCTCTTTGATCGTTTTTATTCCCGCTTCCGACGCTTCGGCGCGAAGCTCCGCGACGGATATGAGGTTTTCGACTTCAAGCGGCATCGGCCCGAATCGGTCGGTTATTTCTTCTCTTATCTCGTCGGCCGCGACGTCGTCCGTTATCGCGGAAATCTTTTTGTAAATAACTATTCTGTCCTCGACGTCCTCGATATAATCGCCCGGTATAAAGGCGTTTATTTTCAACTCGCAGGCGCACTCGGTCTTCGGCTTTATGCCTTTTTGCTCGCAGACGGCGTTTTCCAAAAGCTTTACGTACATATCGTATCCGACGTTTGCGATATGTCCGTGCTGATTTGCGCCAAGCACGCTTCCCGCGCCCCTTATCTCAAGGTCTCTTATGGCAATTTTAAGCCCCGCGCCGAACTCGGTGTATTCGCGGATAGCCGCGAGGCGTTTGGCGGCGTCGTCGGTAAGCACGCTTCCCTTCTTGTAAAAGAGCCAACAGTAGGCCCTTCTTGAACTGCGCCCTACCCTGCCCCTTATCTGGTGAAGCTGCGCGAGGCCGAGATTGTCGGCGTCGTCGATAAGAATAGTGTTGACGTTCGGCACGTCAACGCCCGTCTCTATTATAGTCGTGCATACGAGAATCGACGTTTCGCCCTTAAGAAGCCTGTCCCAGGCGTCGGAGAGCGATTTCTCGTCCATCTGTCCGTGGGCGACGTCGATTTTCGCCGAAGGAAAAAGCTCCGAGAGACGGGCCGCTTTTCTGTAAATGCTCTCGACTCTGTTGTGAAGATAGTATATCTGTCCGCCTCTCGCAAGCTCTTTTTCTACGGCCGAGACGACGAGCGCCTCGTCGTATTCGGCAAGATAAGTCGTTATGGGACGTCTGTCCTCGGGATAGTCCTCTATGACGGACATATCGCGTATCCCCGAAAGCGCCATGTTGAGCGTCCTCGGGATAGGCGTGGCCGACAGCGTAATGCAGTCGACGTCCTTATATTTTTCTTTCAGCGTCTCCTTGTGTCCGACGCCGAAGCGCTGCTCCTCGTCAACGACGAGAAGACCAAGATCCTTGAAAACGACGTTCTTTTGAAGCAGACTGTGCGTTCCTATAACTATATCGGTCTCGCCGCTTTTAAGCCTCTTTACGACCTTTTTACGCTCTGCCTCGGGAACAAAGCGCGAAAGCATTTCGATCTTAACGGGATAATCGGAAAACCTCGAGACAAACGTCCTGTAATGCTGCCAC
>JAEEIO010000054.1 GCA_016281405.1 Clostridiales bacterium
AGAGAGGGCGGCATAGGCATCATCCACAAGAACCTCGGTCTCAAGCGTCAGCTCGAAGAGGTCGACAAGGTCAAAAGAAGCGAAAACGGCGTAATAGTCAACCCCTTCTATCTCTCGAAGGACCACACCGTCGCCGACGCCAACGAGCTTATGGGCAAATACAGGATCTCGGGCGTGCCGATATGCGAGGGCACCAAGCTCGTGGGCATTCTCACCAACCGCGATATGCGCTTTCTGACCGACTACAGCATCCGCATCGGCGAGGTTATGACGAAGGACAACCTCATCACCGCGCCCGTCGGCACGACGCTCGAACAGGCTAAAGAAATCCTTTCGCGTCACCGCATAGAAAAGCTCCCCATAGTCGACGACAAGTTCAACTTAAAAGGTCTTATCACCATTAAAGACATAGAAAAAGCCGTGAAATACCCCAATTCCGCGAGAGACAAGGGCGGCAGGCTCCTTTGCGGCGCCGCCATCGGCTTCACGCCCGACGTGCTCGAGGCGGCCGAGGCGCTTATCGAAGCGGGCGTCGACGTCTTAGTGCTCGACTCGGCTCACGGCCACTCCAAGAACGTTATAAACACCCTCAAAAAGGTCAAGGCAAAGTTCCCGAACACCGACGTCATAGCGGGCAACATAGCCACCGCCGAGGCCGCGAAGGCCCTCATCGACGCGGGCGCCGACGCCATTAAGGTCGGCATAGGCCCCGGGTCTATATGCACCACCCGCGTGGTCGCGGGCATAGGCGTGCCGCAGGTGACCGCCGTTTACGACGTGGCCTGCGTCGCCACCAAATACGGCGTCCCCGTCATAGCCGACGGCGGCATAAAATACTCGGGCGACCTCACCAAGGCCATAGCCGCGGGCGCCGACGTCATTATGGTCGGTTCGCTCCTCGCGGGCTGCGAGGAGAGCCCCGGCGACACCGAGATCTATCAAGGCAGACAGTTCAAGGTCTACCGCGGCATGGGCTCGCTCGGCGCCATGACCGAGGGCTGCAAGGACAGATATTTCCAGGACGGCAAGCAGAAGCTCGTCCCCGAGGGCGTCGAGGGCCGCGTGGCCTTCAAGGGCCCCGTCTCCGAGACGGTCTATCAGCTCCTCGGCGGCTTAAAGGCCGGCATGGGATACTGCGGCGCGAAGACGGTCGCCGATCTTCAGAAAAACGGCCGCTTCGTGAGAATAACCGCCGCGGGTCTTCGCGAGAGCCATCCGCACGACATAAACATCACCAAGGAAGCGCCCAACTACAGCTTTAACCAGTGATCGGGGAGGTATTCCCATGAAAATATGCTTTTCAACGCTCGGCTGTCCCGACTGGCATTTCCCCGAGATAGTCTCGGCCGCCGCCGACTTAGGCTACGACGGCATTGAGATAAGGGGCGTCGGCAAGGACGTTTTCGCGCCCGACTCGCCCGTCTTTTCGGACGAAAGACTTGCCGCGTCGAAGGCCATGATAGAGAAAAACGGACTTTCGGTATTCTGTCTCGACACCACCTGCGTCCTTTCGCTCGAAAACGGCTATTCCGAAGATAAAATGCGCCGCACCGTCTGGCTTGCGAAAAAGATAGGCGCGAAGGCGGTCCGCGTCCTCGGCGACGCCGCGCCCGAGCCGGGGGACGTGGACGAAGCGCTCGTCCTTAAAAGGTTAAAAGAGGCGACGGCGATTGCCGCGGAATACGGCGTGACCGTTATTATAGAGACTAACGGCGTCTATTCCGACTCGAAAAAGTTAAAAAGCCTCATAGAAGCGGTCGGGGCAGATAACCTCGGCGCGCTCTGGGACATTCAGCACCCCTACAGGGTCGCGGGCGAGAGCATGGAGGAGACGGCGAAGGCGCTCGGCGGCCTCATAAAGCACGTTCACGTCAAGGACAGCGTCGTGGAAAACGGCAAGACCGTTTACAAGATGACGGGCTACGGAAAACTCCCCATAAAAGAGGCCGTCGCGGCGCTCAAAAGCGTCGGCTACGAGGGGGCCTTGTCGCTCGAGTGGCTCAAGCGCTGGAACAGAGACCTCGAGGAGCCCGGCATCGTCTTCGCCCACTATATCAGGGCGATGAAAGCGATGGTCAAGTAAATCAAGCGATAAAAAAACACCTGCCGCGGCAGGTGTTTTTTATTTTCTTTAGTAGTGAATCTTTATTCCGTTCGGGATTATTCTGATGCGGGCCTCGTCCATTTTGAGTATCTCGCCGTCGACGTTGAAGCGCATCCCCTCGCGGCGGACGACGACCTCGGTCGCCTTGGTGTGGGTGGTCTCGGGGAAGGTGAGAACCTTGCCCGACATAAGCCCGGGAAGGTAGGAATAAAGCTTTAATTTGCTCCCTACGGGGCGCATGACGACGACGTCCAAAAGTCCGTCGTTAGGCGAGGCCTCGGGCGAAATCTTTATGCCGCCGCCGTAAAACTGACCGTTGGTGACGGCGACGACGAGCCCTTCGCCGTTGAAATACTCCTTGCCGTCGGCCTCTACCGAAAGCTCGACCGAGCGGAAGTTGTGTATCGTCTTGATGACGCCGTAGAGGTAGGGGATAAGGCCTTTGAAATGCTTTTTGGCCTTCTCGGCGTAGTCGAGGACGGAGATATCGAAGCCGGTGCCGCAGGCGTTTAAGAACATCCTGTCGTTAAGCATACAGCAGTCGGCGTCGCGTGGGGCGTGGGTCAAAAACCAGTCGAGAGCCTCCTTCGGCTTTTTCGGGATCCCGAGCGCCTTTATGAAGTCGTTTCCCGTGCCGGCGGGGATGATGCCGAGCGCCGCGTTTTTTCCGACAAGTCCGCAGGCTACCTCGTAGGAGGTGCCGTCGCCGCCGACGGAGATAACGCTTTCGGCGCCCGCCTTTGCCGCCTCGTCGGCAAGCTCGGTGGCGTGGCCCGGGCGTTCAGTGTATACCGTCTTATGCTCTACGCCCTTGGCGGTAAGTATCCCGTCGAGCAGGGCGCCGACCTTCGCGCCGCGGCCCGTGCCCGCCGTGGGGTTGACTATCATCCAGATCATTTGCCGTCCTCCGAAAAACAAAAAGTTTACTTTAATATAATAAATACTTTTTTCGGAATTGTCAATAACATCGCCCCTTTTTCCCGCTGACAATTTCGCGAATAGGCGAATATTATGGTCTCGGAGCGTGATTTTTTTGAAAAAGGAGCGGTATTTTTGAAGGTATGCGTTCTGGCTGGCGGATTTTCATCGGAAAGGGAGGTCTCGCTTTTATCGGGCGGGAGAGTGGCGGCGGCCGTGCGTGAGCTCGGACACGACGCGTTTATTCTCGACCCCGCGTTTCCCCGCGGCGCGGCGAAAGCGGAAACGGAACCGCGGGTTTTTGAGGGCGGCGAGCGGCGGGGATTCGGACGCGAAATAATACCGTATTTAACGGCGGCGGACGCCGTATTTTTCGCCCTCCACGGCGGCGCGGGCGAGGACGGCAGATTAAAGGCGCTTTGTTCCCTTTTGGGCGTTCGGGCGACGGGAAACGGCTACGCCGCCGAGGCGGCGGCAATGGACAAGCTTTTTTCGAAGGCGGTCTACGCCGCGTCGGGCGTAAAGACGCCAAGGTGGGCGCGGCTCAAAAAAGATGGCGGCGCGCCCTTTTTGCCCGCCGTCGTGAAGCCCGCGGGGGAGGGGTCGAGCGCGGGGGTGTTTATCTGTAAGACTGAAGCGGAGTTTTCGCGGGCGGCAGCGAAGGCGGCGCGGTTCGGTGAGATTTTCGCCGAGGAATATATAAAAGGGCGGGAGATTTCGGTTTCGGTGCTTTTCGGGGAGCCGCTCCCTCCCGTTGAGATAATCCCCTCGGGCGAGTTTTACGATTTCGGGTGCAAATACAAGGCGGGCGAGGCGAAAGAAGTCTGTCCCGCGCCCGTTTCGGAGGGCGAGGCGAGGGCGTTACGCGAGGCGGCTGCGGCGGCGCATCGGGCGCTCGGGCTTACGGCCGTCTCGCGGTCGGACTTCATTTTGACGAAGGACGGCGAAATATTTTGCCTCGAAACCAACGCCTCGCCGGGCATGACCGAGCGAAGTCTTTTGCCGATGGCGGCAGAGGCGGCGGGCATAAGCTTTACAGAGTTATGCGGGATGATATTGGAAAGGGCAAAATAAAAAAGAGCGTTAAGCTCTTTTTTAATACTCTTATTCCTGCACGGTCTCGAAGGCCGAGGCGATGGTGCCGCAGACGTTGTTTTCGGCAACTTTAGCCGCTTGGGCGACCGCCACGCCGAAGGCCGCGCCGTCGGCGCTTCCGTGCGCCTTGACGACGGGGGCGCGGACGCCCAAGATCATCGCGCCGCCGTATTGCTTGGAGTCAAACTCCTTTTTGAACTTCTTTATTCCTCTTATCATGAAGAGGGTACCTATAGTCCTTATCGGGTTGCCCGTTAAGAGATTTTTAACTTTGGCAGAGACGAATTTGCCCATGCCTTCGATAGTCTTCAGGGCGACGTTACCCGTAAAGCCGTCGCAGACGACGACGCGGCTTTTGCCCGTCATTATGTCGTTGCCTTCGATATAGCCTATGAAGTTGCAGTCGCTTTTTTCAAGGAGCGCCTTGGCCTCGCGGGTGATATCGGTGCCTTTGCTGTCTTCGGAGCCGTTCGAGAGAAGGCCGACCGACGGGTTTTCAAAGCCCATGACCTTTTCCATATAGACGGCGCCCATTTTGCCAAATTGCGCTAAGAATTCGGGGCGGCACTCGACGTTCGCGCCCGAGTCGACTATTATGACGGGTCCCGTCGCCGACGGTATAACGGGGGCGAAGGCGGGGCGTTTGACGCCTTTGGCGCGTTTTACTATGAAGGTCGCGCCCGTGATAAGCGCGCCGCTGTTTCCCGAGGAGACGACGGCGTCGCACTTCCCTTCCGCGACGGCCGAAAGCGCCATGGCCATAGAGCTCGTCTTCTTCTCTTTTATGACGGAGGTCGCCTTGTCGCACATGGTTATCGTTTCGTCCGCGTGGACTACCTCGACGTCGGCGGTGTATTTTAAGGTCGAAAGGGCGTCTTTTATTATCTTTTCGTCGCCGAAAAGGACTATCTGAAATCCGCCTTTTTCGGCCGCCGCGACGGCGCCTTTCGTAAGTTCGACGGGGCCTTTGTCGCTCCCCATGACGTCAACCGCTATTTTCATATCTTTTCCTCCGACAGTTTATTTTTGAGGTATTCGACGCCGCGCCTTGCGACGTATTCTTTTTTCGCGGCGCGGCCGCCTTTTATTTTGCCTTCGGCGCCTTCGATGATGCCGAAGTTTATATTCATCGGCTGAAAGTCGGCGTTTTCGGCGCTGATATAATTCGCGAGCGCGCCGACGGCCGAACGGGGCGATAGATAAAAGGGCTCTTTTTCAAGCCATTTTCTCGCGGCGTTTATGCCCGCGTAGAGTCCCGAGGCGGCCGACTCGATGTAGCCTTCGACGCCCGTCATCTGTCCCGCGAAATAGATATTCGGGTATTTTTTAGAGGCGTAGAAGTTATCGAGCGCGCGGGGCGAATTTATGTAGGTGTTTCGGTGCATCACGCCGTAAAGGACGAACTCGGCGTTTTCGAGGCCGGGTATCATCGAGAAGACCCGCTTTTGCTCGGGGAAGGTGAGGTGGGTCTGAAAGCCGACGAGATTGTAAAGCGTCTTGGCGGCGTTATCCTGCCGAAGCTGGACGACGGCGTAGGGCGATGAGCCGTCGGGGAGCTTAATTCCCACGGGCTTCAGGTTGCCGTAACGCAAAGTGTCGACGCCGCGGCGCGCCATCTCCTCGACGGGCATACAACCCTCGAAGACTTTTAGTTCGGTCTCGTCGAACTCTTTAAGGCGCGCCGTCTCGGCCGAGACGAGCGCCTCGCGGAAGGCGAGATATTCCGGTTTCGTCATCGGACAGTTGATATAATCGTCGTCGCCCTTGCCGTAGCGCGAAGCAAAAAAGGCCTTTTCCATATTAACGCTCTCGAGCGTCACTATAGGCGCGGCGGCGTCGAAAAAGTATAAATAGTCTTCGCCGAGTAACGAGGCGATGCTTTTTGAAAGCGGGTCGGAGGTAAGGGGGCCGCTCGCGCAGACGGTTATTCTTTCGGGGTCGAGCGCCGTGACCTCCTCCGATACGACGGTTATGTTTTTATCGTTTTTGATTTTTTCCGTAATATAGGCCGAAAAGCTCTCGCGGTCGACGGCAATGGCGCCGCCCGCGGGGACGCGGGTCCTGTCGGCGGCCTCCATCACGACGGAGCCGAGGAGGCGAAGCTCTTCTTTAAGCATACCGGGGGCGTTTGCGAGGCCCGCGGCGCGAAGGGAGTTGGAGCAGACGAGCTCGCAAAAAAGCGGGCTTTTATGGGCGGGCGTCATTTTCGGTTTCATCTCGCGTAAAATAACGGGAACGCCCGCGCGGCTTACGGCAAGGGCCGCCTCGCAG
>JAEEIO010000055.1 GCA_016281405.1 Clostridiales bacterium
ATACTGCGTCAAAAAGAAGCGGCAATACGTCAGTATTGCCGCTCCCTTTTTTCTTGTCTGAACGAAAAATTGCTCACGCAAAACTGCTTTGCACCGTAAGGCGAAGATTTTTGTGCGAGACGCGAAAAAGACGGCGGAGCATACTGGCGTATGCCCGCCGCCTTTGACAAAGTATTCGCGCGAAAAGATTGCCTTACGGCTACCTCATCCCTGTGTGAGGTCGCCCTTGGGCGGTGTTTTTTTATGCTTTGATTACATAAGGCTTTTGTAAAGCGCTTTGATGTCGGCGACGCTGGTGTCCTTCGGGTTGCCGGGACGGCAGGCGTCGTCGTAGGCCGACTGGGCGAGGAAGTCGAGGTCCTTTTCCTTGACGATGTCTTTAAGGTCCTTCGGGATGCCGACGTCGGCGGCAAGCTTGCGGACGGCGTCGACGGCGGCCTTGCGGTATTCGGCGACGGTCATCTTTTCGGTGCCCTCGACGCCCATGGCCGCGGCGATATACTTATATTTGTCGCCCGTGGCCTCGGCGTTGTATTCCATAACGGTCGGGAGAATTATGGCGTTGGCGACGCCGTGGGGAGTGTCGTAGACGGCTCCGAGCGGATGGGCCATACTGTGGACGATGCCGAGACCCACGTTCGAGAAGCCCATGCCCGCGATATACTGGCCGAGCGCCATGCCGTCTCTGCCCTCGGGTTCGCCATTTACGGCGGCGCGGAGGCTCTTGGCGATTATCTCAATGGCCTTTAAGTGGAACATATCGGTCATTTCCCAGGCCGCCTTGGTGGTGTAGCCCTCGATGGCGTGGGTAAGGGCGTCCATGCCCGTAGCGGCGGTGAGACCCTTCGGCATGGAGCTCATCATATCGGGGTCGACGACGGCGACGTCGGGGATGTCGTTGACGTCGACGCAGACGAACTTGCGGTTTTTCTCTGCGTCGGTTATGACGTAGTTTATCGTGACCTCGGCGGCGGTGCCGGCGGTGGTCGGGACGGCTATCGTGAATACCGTTCTCTTTTTGGTGGGCGCTACGCCCTCGAGGCTTCTGACGTCCGCGAATTCGGGGTTGTTGGTTATAATGCCTATCGCCTTGGCGGTGTCCATGGACGAGCCGCCTCCGACGGCGACGATGCAGTCGGCGCCCGATTCGGCGAAGGCCTTCACGCCGTGCTGAACGTTTTCAATGGTGGGGTTGGGCTTTATGTCGGAATAAAGCGAGTAGACGATGCCGGCGGCCTCGAGCACGTCGGTCACCTTTTTGGTGACGCCGAACTTGATGAGGTCGGGGTCGGAGCAGACGAAGGCCTTTTTATACCCCTTCGCCCTGATTTCGTTGGCGATCTCCGCGACGGCGCCTCTGCCGTGATAGGAAACTCCGTTGAGAACTATTCTTCCTGCCATTGTTTTTACCTCCTTTTTTATTTGTTAATATTTTAACAAATTTTCGGGCGTTTGTCAATACAAAAGAAATAAAAAGGTAAAAAAAGGCGTAAAGCGGGAAAAATAACCCGATTTGAAGTAAAAAAATACTTGCGTTTACGTATTTTGAAATGCTATAATTATCCTGAGGTGAGAAAAGTGCGGAAGACCGTTTTCAAAAACACGGCGGCGTCTTATCTGACCGTCGCGCTTTTGGGCGTCGCCGCGGGCGCGGCGGTAGGCTTTTTTATGCGCTTTCCGGCGGACGACCTCTGGGGGCTCGCCTTTTTCAGCTCGCAGACCTTAGGCTTCTGGTTTTTCACTACGTCGCTTATCGTCCTTTTCTCCGAAAAATGTCATACCGCCGCGATCAACGCGGGAGTTTACGTCTATCTGATGTTTTTCGTCACCGGGGTTTTCAAGTATCTTCAGAACGTCCACAACACGAGACCCTTTTTCTTCGACGTCTTTTTTGACTGCCTTCTTTACGGCTTGATACCCGCGCTCGTCTGCGCCGCGCTCGGAGCGGTCCTCTGGTTCGGAAGGAAAAGAAAGATTCCCTTCGTTTTGCTCCGTTTTGCGCCCGCACTCTGCATACTCGCCGAGGCCGTTATGTTTGCCGTTGTGCTTTTCGGCGGCCACGGACTATTTATGTTTATCGTCGACGTCGTTTGCTTTTTCGCCTATTTATATATCATTATAATAAACTCCGATTTCAAAAAAACGGAAGGGGATAATAAAAAATGATAAAGCTCGACTCCCTAAAGAAAAACCTTATCTCGCCGCCCGAGGAATACTACCCCGTCGTCATGTGGTTCTGGAACGACGACATATCCGAGCGCGAGATAAAACGCCAGCTCGGCGAGTTAAAGAAAAAGAAAATATACGAGTTTTTCATACATCCCATGTGGGGCTTTCAGCTTCGCTACCTCTCCGACCGCTTCTTTAGGCTTGTCGGCGTTGCCGTCGACTACGCCCGCGAAAACGGCATGAAATTCTGGATCTACGACGAATACGACTGGCCGTCGGGCACTGCGGGCGGAGAGCTAATAAGAAAGCACCCGTCCTATAAGGCGTCTTATCTTTCGTTCGCGAAAATACCCTTGAAGGCGGGCGAAAAGGCGTCGGGCGATTACGGATGGCCGATCGTCGCCGCCTTCTTTAACGAGGAAGGGAAGACGCCCGTAAAGGCGAAGGGATTTACGAAAAAAGGCGCGGCATACGAATATACCGCCGCGGCCGACGGCGTCCTTACCGTCGTTTACAGACAGCGCCATCAGGGCATGACCACGACTGCCTACGGCGCGAAATACTCGAACGAGGAGCCGGGCTATATCGACCTCATGAGCAAAAAGGCTGTAAACGCCTTTTTCGCCTCGACCCACGAAAAATATAAAGAATATTTCAAAAACGATTTCGGCAAAACCTTAAAGGGCGTCTTCACCGACGAGCCGACCTATTCACTTTTCGTCGACACCAAGGACGGCGTCGTCCCCTATACAGACCTCTTTTTCAAAGAGTTCAGGGCCTTCAAGGGCTACGACGCGAAAAGGCACCTCTGGAAGATGTTCGAGCCGCCCGTCGAAAAGTCGGTAAAGGCCTTCAAAAAAGACTGGTTCGAGACCCTCTCGCACCTCTTCGAGACCAATTTCTCGATAAACTATCGGGAGTGGTGCCATAAAAACGGCGTCCTGCTGACGGGACACCTCATCTGCGAGGAAGTCCTCTCGATAAACACCTACGAAAACGGCTATTATTACGATATACTCAAGCATTTCGACCGTCCGGGCATGGACACCATTTTGTCGAAATACTGCGTGACGACCGAGCGGTTCAACATAGCGGGTTATATGATAGGGAGCGTCGGCAAGTTCGCGGGGCGCGAACGCGTCCTCTCCGAGACCTATTCGGGCTCGGGCTGGAGCTGCTCCCTTGCCGATATGAAGCATATCGCAAACCGCTTAATGATCGAGGGCGTCAACTTCCTTCAGTATATGGGCGCCTACTACTCGATGCGCGGCATGAGAAAGGTGCTCCCCGGCGGCTACCCGCCCACCCATAACGACCTCTCGCCGCAGTTTTACTATTATACCGCCCTCGGCGAATATCTCGCGAGATTTCAGTATCTCTCGGCCAATTCCGTCTCGGACGGCCGCACCCTCGTTCTTCACCCCATAACGAGCTGCTTTACCCACGCCGACGCGCGATACACCTACAACGGCTCCATGGCGATCGACTATTACGCCGAAGGGAGCTTCGTCGATAAGGACGCGACCCTTTGCGGCATAGTAAACGCCCTTCAGAAGATGAATAAGTCCTTCAATATCGGCTTTGAAACGGCTTTGGAGGACGCCGTAGTCGAAAACGGCAAAATAGTCGCGGCGGGAAGCGAGTATTCGCTTGTGATACTCCCCGGCGTCACCGACGTCAAGAAGAAGACCGCCGCGCTGTTAAAAGAATTCGTCCGTCAGGGCGGCACGGTGCTTTTAGCGAATACCGACGCGGTTTTAAGCTGCGAAGAAAACTTCAGAACGCTTTTCAAGGCGCCCGCCGAAGCGGTCGAAGCGCTTAAAGAGCAAAACGCCTCCTCCGGGGCGCCACGCGTCAGCCGCGTATTCGGCGGCAAAAACGTCTTCGCCCTCGTCACAAATGAAACGCGTCTTTCAATGCAAAGCGGACTCGCGGGCGCCCTCTCGGTCGTCTACGATTTTATGGATTTGAGAGAGCCCGTAACGATAAAAGGCGACGGCGTCATTTCGGGCGTCAGAAAAGACGGCGACCGAAAGGTGATATTCTTGACCAACGACCTCCCCCGCGAGACAACGGTTTTCGTCACCCTCAAAGAAGACGAAGCCGCCGTCATAATAGACGCCGACACCTTGAAGGCGACCCTCACGTCCTACGACGAAAGAACGCCGCTCACCTTCGGCGGAAACGGCGGCAAGATAATGATAACGGGCAAAAAAGCCGAAATTGCCGATCTTTTCGCGCAGTTTGAAAAGGATACGCCGATAACTATTTCGGGCAAGGCCGAGGCGATGCCGCTAAAGGCCGAATTTCCGTATAATCTTTACCGGTTTTATCACCGCCTCGCTAAGCAGGAGACGATCGGCGACCTCTTGACCCTCGCTCCTTCGGCGCTCGAAAAGGCGCTTTCGTCGGAGCCCGACAAGTGGCTGAAACCCATGGGCGAAAAAGGGCATTGGACCAACTTCTCCGCCGCCGACCAGCGCCTCTATCCGCTCCTCGACTTCGGCAAGCCTTTTATAACCTACTCGGAGTTTGAGATAAAAGACGTCCCCGAAAAGTGCGAGATACTTTGCGAAAAGCTTTTCGACAGCGAGGTCATAATAAACGGCAAAAAAGTCGACGGCTTCCGTCAGAAGAGAATGCTCAGTCCCGACGACCTTTACGCCGACGCCGCGCCCTACCTCAAGAAAGGAAAAAACACCCTTATTCTGAAGGGCGAGTGCGTGAAATGGGGGTATTACCACACGCCGCCCTTTGCCGCCCTGAAAGGCGATTTTGCGGTCAAAAACGACGTTATCATGGCGCCCGCCCCGCTTTCGGAAGGCGACGTCACTCAAAACGGCTACCCGTATTTCGCGGGCGAGTTTTGTTATACCGCCGCCGTAAAGGGCCGCCGCCACGCCGTCCTCGAGATAGAGGCCTTCGACCCCGTCGAAGTTTACGTCGGACGCAAAAAGGCGGCCGACCTCGTAAGTGATCCGCGCCGCATCGACCTGACCCCCTTCCTCTCGGACGGTGAAAACAAGATAAAACTCGTCATGAAAACCAAGCTCAACAATATTTTCGACGACCCCGAACCGACGGGTATCTCGAGCGCGAAGCTCTATAGATAACCAAAATAAAAAAACCGCCATAGGCGGTTTTTTTATTTTGTCTCATTTAGTCTATATACACGGGCAGTATGCGGGCGTTGGTGTAGATGAGGTAATCGTCGGCCTGCGACGAGACGAGCTGATCGGTCGGGTCGGAGCTTTTCTGAAGCTCGGCGGTCAGGAATATCTTGTAGTTCGAATAGTCGAGCCCGAGCGCTTCGAAGGCCGTTCCCGTGAGTATTCTGTAATCGAGCGTTATCTCGAGCGAGGTGTCGAGGGCGCTTGCGGCCTCGAGCGCGGCGCGCGGAAGCGTGAAGACGTATTTCGTGGGATCGGTCTTATTCTCCGAGTATCCGGCGTCGCCCGCCGAGAAGCCCGCCACCGCGACGTATGGAATATAGGTCGGTATCGAAAGCGGTATCGAGTAGCCGTCCGTCTTTACAAAGAGACTGAGCGTGATCTTTACGGTATCGTAGCCGACCGCGGCCTCTTTGATGTCAAGTATATCGTATATGGCGAGCGTCGAGACGCTGACTTCGGTGCGGTAGTCGTCGTCAAGCGGGTTGATGCCCAAGGGCCCGACGTCGCCGACGAAGACGTCGCTCTTTACGTTATAGTGGAGCCTTGCCGTCTTGTTGTTTATCTTGCAGTAGTAGGAGTGCCCCGCCGAGTCGTCGGCGTTTTTGGCGATCTTACTGTAAGAGGTGCCCGCGCGGTCGTAGGCGATGTTGGACGAGCAGGACGCCGTCGTGCCTATCGACGTGTCGGAGGGATCCTCGCGGTTGGGGAACTGGTCGGAAAGGGAAGTGGCGTAGTCGAGGGTGACGGTGGAGGTGATGACCGCGCCGTTGCCGTTCACGAGATATTCGTTGATATTCTGATTGAGATTTGCGCTCGACACCTCGGCGTAGCCCGAGAGGACGTTTATAAGCCTGTCGCTCGGGTCGGTCGCCGCCACGGCGCCGTTCGCGGAGCTTATCTGATAGCTGCCGCCTACGGTGGGCGAGTCGGCGATTATCTTAATAGAGCCCGTCTCGTCAGTGCGGGTGAGCCTTAAGACGAAGCTGTGGAAGACGTTTATACCCGAGCCCGCGCCGAGATAACCCTGGACCTCGCTCTTAAGGGAGGGCGCGAGGGTGACGGTCGACTCCATATTCACGGTGAGGACGCGGTTGCCCGTCAGTATCGACATCTCGGTATCGTTGGGCAGGGTAGAAAGGGAGGTGCCCGTCTGGACGAATATATTTCCGAGTATCAGGTGGACGGTGCCCTCGCGGTTCTGGAGCTTGTCGGCGTCGGCTATACGGCTGGGGTTTGCGGGGTCGTTGAAGCTCGACGGAGCGCTTATGGTGTAGTGATAGACGGCGTTGCTCTCGCTCGATTCGGTGAAGAAGGAGACGTAATAGGGCTCCTCGATAGGCACGACGCCGCTTGCGTCGTCGGTATTGCCCACCGCTATCGAGTAGTGCTGCAAGGCCGAATCGGCGTCGGTCGCGAGCCTGAAGAAGGTGTCGGCGCCGCCGAGCTTTGCCTTCACCGTCGCGGAGCTCTCGTCGCAGACGACCATAGAGCCGTCGGCGTTTGCCGTCGCCGTCAGGTCGAGGAATTCGACGAGGTTAACGGGTGTAAACGCCGCGCTCGAATTGTCGTCAAGCGTCTCGCGGAAGCCCGAAAGCGACAGTACGCCCGCCGAATAGACGCTCCCGAATCTCGCGTAATACGGCTTGCCGCCGTTATTGGTGTCGACGAGGACGAGTATCGTCGAAGCGGGCAGGTCGGGAATGGCGCCAGACTTCGAGAGGGTCAGCGTCTTCGCGTAGTTTCTCATGAGGTTTTCGCCGTTGTTGACGGCGGCCTCCCACTCGTCGTGCGAGCGGAGATAAATGTATTTGAAGAAAAGGCTCGCGGGGGTGCCGAGATTTTCCATAAGAGGATCGCCGAAGCGGTCGTCATACCATGCGCGCTCGTAGTTGGTGCCCGTTCCCGTCGCGATGACGAAATCGAAGGTCAGCATCTTCTTTACGAGGACCGGGACGTAGAGGTGGTAGGCGACTTCGGAGGTCGAGGCGGGGTCGTAGAAGGCGACGTCGATAAGCGAGAACATATTGCCCGCCGTGTCGACGCTGTCTATATTCATATAGAACTGCCCGCCGTCGCGCTTGAGGTTCGCGGCCTCGTTCGACTTGACGAATTTGCCTTCGCCCTCGTCGTAGACCATCTTATAGACGTTTACCGAATAGACCTTCGAGAGGTTAGCGGTGTAGTCGTATCGGGTGCCCGAGAGCAGATTGAGATAGGCGTTTATCATGTTCGTCGTGTTGAGACGGCTGACGTCGTCGACTATGAGCACGGCGAAATCGTCGGTAAATGCGGTGTTTTGCTCGTAATTGTAGGTCGAAAGTTTGGAGACGTTAAACTGCGAGCGGTAGCTCGTCGCGAACTCGTAGAGATATTCGCCCGCGATTATCTCCTGGATAGGCAGGTCGGCGACAGTCGCCGCGGCGCCGTGACCCGTAAGAGTAAAGGCGGAGCTTCCGATATCGGTTATAGGATTATAAGTGACGAAGGGGTAGGCGGGGACGAGGTCGGGCGAGGCAAAGAGGCTCGACCCGTTTTCGTTGGCGGACGCGCCCGCCGAGACGGCGTCGTGGTCGGCAAGAATAATATAGCCGTTCGAGCCGTAAATACTTACCGACGTGTTGTTATTCACGCCGACGGGGTGAACGGTCGCAACCGTGCCGCCCGTCGCCGTCACGCCGACGAACTTGACGGAATTGCCGTTATTGGTGCCTATGAAGGTGCCGGGGGCTCTGTTTCCGCCGGCGTTCACCACGCTGACGCCGTCAAGCAGGAGGTCGTGACCCGTGACGGCGCCCGCGTTTGCCGAAACGGCGCCGAACCAGCCGCCGACGCCTATGAGATTGGCGTCGCCCGAAAGGAAGGTGGCGCATCTTGAAACGGTGCAGTTTCTTATG